>JACQNJ010000022.1 GCA_016203115.1 Candidatus Woesearchaeota archaeon | reverse complement strand
TGAGAAAGGAATAATGATTAAAGAAACAATAATGTCAGTATTAGCTACATGGAACTTAAGAGGGCTTAATACTTATAGCATGCTAAGGCAAACCCTTAGCAGCTAAACGGTTACTAAAAACCACTTAGTGTCGTAAAGTCGGGGGTTAATTAAAGGTGTCGTATTCGGGTGGTGGGAGGCTCTTATCTTTTCTTAAATTCAAACCAATCGTATCCATTATTTTTATAACATTCCTCTAAAAATTGCTTTTCTTTCTCTGTAATAAAAGTCTCTTCGCCTATTTGGTAATTGAATGGACTATGAGTAATCCCCTCCTTATGTGTGCAATTTGGTTGTAATATGGCTATCCAGACTTTTTTATCTGATTCTAAATTTTCTTTATTTTTCTTTAAATTATAAGTTTTAATAGCATAAATAAGCCCACCTAAACCAATACCTGCAAGTATCCACCATTTCCAATCAATCATTTTTAATTTAATCAAAACATAAGATGAATAGACTTGTAAAGCTGTTAGCTGTGGGTCTATGCTCATTTTTTCTTATTCTTTTGCCACATCTCTAATAATCTCTTAACATCTTCTGGGTCTTTTGGCTTCTTTTCTACATCCTTAATTTCTTTAGTCTTGCCCCTTCTATTTATCATAAGATGCTTAACTAAATTATCTGTTCTAGTCGGTCTTGCCATTACGATATAACCTCTAAAAATTCATCTTGGATTTTAACTAATTTTTCACTATAATTTTCTTTTAACTTTTTAGCTTCGCCTATTAAACTCTTTATATTTTTTATCATCTTCTCTTTATCATATACTTTTTTTGGAATTGGTATATAAACAAAGTTCTTAAAATTTCTATCTGTTATCATTTGTTGATTTATACCACTTTGAAGATGAAAGAATTGCTTTTGGAGAAATTCGCTTTTTAAAATAGTATAAATTAAAACTGCTTCGCTATAATCTTTAGGTCTAATAACTATAAATCCATTTGAGCATAATTGACCCTCATATTCTTTAGGAATTATAATTATTCCAGAAGCAGAATGAACAGGTGCGGGAATTAAAATGTCATTTTCTTTTATTAGCATTCTTGCTCTTGTTGGTAACGCAATAAGCAAATCTTCTTCAGAACCTCTAATCATACCTAAATCTTTTTCTGTATTTCCTATGTCAATATATTTAAATGTTTTAGTCTTTAATTTGTCATATTCTTCTTTTGACATTTGGTCTATAACATCTAAATCTTCTCCTTTAAGAAGTTCTACTTTTCCGTCTTTTTCCAGATTTTTCAATTCTTTCAAAAGTTTTTTATAAGATGGCATATGAGAATAACAATCTAATCTTCCTTTCAATTCATCTTCTTTTTCTGAATTTGCTGTAGCAATCTCTTCCTTTTTTATTATAAATGCTGTATCGTCTTCCTTCTCTAAATACCCATTTTCTTCATATTCTAAAAACTTTTCTAATATGCTTTTGTCAATCTTTTCATTAACAACTTTATGTGAATAATCATAAACTTTCAAGAGGTCACAGCTTTCTAAATCGGATTTTCCAGAATCACTATGACCTATATTATTGCTTACAGCCATAAAAACATCACCTTGCTCTTCATCTTCATTGTCTTTTTTCACTAAATAAAGTATAGACGTTTTTACATTGGCATCTGCATTAAAAAAAGCGTTTTGAGGAAGGGATATTACTGCTTTAACTATAAAATATTTTTTAATAAATTTTCTGTATTCTCTTCCAGAATAAGAATTAAGAACACTCTCGTCCATTACAGTAATAAGTTTTCCGTGTGGTTTTAATAAATCTCTATAAACTTCTAAAGAAAGAACATTAGACCTAATAGACTTTAGTTTATTAGTATCTTCTTTATGGGCAATATCATATTTATCTAATATTTTAGCTTCATCTTTTTTATTTTTGTTATACCCCCTACTAAATGGGGGATTGGTTAAGACAATATCAAATTTTAAATCATTTTCTTTAATTTTTGCCTTTAATTCTTCCGCTTCTTGTCTTAATTCTTTATTAACACTCTTTTCAATTTCTATATTTTTGTCTAATGTATCTGGTAACCAATAAATACGATTATTCCCATCTCCGTGCATTACCATATTCATCCTTGCTATTCTTGAAATCTTAAAATATGGGCTTTTATCTGCATCTATTCCATATAAGCATTCCTGAACAATTTTGTCTTTTAAATTTTCTATTTCTTTGTCTGTTAATGACTTATTTTTTTCAATCTTTTCCCTCATTATAGTCATAGCTTCTATTAGAAAACCACCGCTACCACAAAAACCATCAAGAACAACATCTATTTTGTTCTTACCTGATTTTATTTTAGCCATCTGTGTCATACATTTAACAACAGTTCTTGGAGTAAAGAATTGACCAAGAGCTTCTCCTCTAACAGTAGCACTCAAAAAAGCTTCAAACATCCTACCATTTAAATCTTCATCAATCCCAAATAAGTTGTAATGTTCTAATAACCTAACTACTTCTTTTATTGTTGAAGCGTTTATATTTAATTCTTCATTGGAATTAAAAATTCTTTTTTTTATTCCTTTTTTTATTTCATCTTCTAAATCTTCTCTTAGTTTTTTGAATAAAATATTAGATACAGGATTATCTTCATTTAACTCTTTTTCTTGCTTTTCAATCCAATCAACACTAAAGGTATAATCTTCCTTTTTTGGTTTTTCCCCCCTTCTCATCATATCATGAATTTTTCTATCATAATGTATTTTTATAAAAGATAATTTAGCAAATTCTGGGAAAGCTTCTGAAGGTTTTATATTGTCTTTTCTCCAAATTATTTGATGACACGCCCTAAATATTGCTTCAATCTCATTATTTGATTTTGGCTTTCTAAATTCAAACCCTTTAACTAAATCTTGTATTTCTTGTGGCTTTCTTTTACTTAATATTTTAAAAGATATTATGTTCTGTAATTTTTCAAGTTTAGGATTATTTTTCTCAAAATCTTTAAATTTTAATGTTAATATCGGTCTTTCATTATCCCACTTAAATAATTTTAATATAAAACCATTTGTTAAAATAAAATATTCAACAGGATTTTCATTATCAAATTTTTGGTTTAATGAAAGAGAATATCCAGAGGTTTGGTAGATGTAATCATCTACATCTTCTTTTGGGTCTTTAGCATCAATAACTATTTTTGGTTTGCTCTTAACAAAACACACATAATCGGGTTTATGTTGCTCTTTCTTAGAGCCCTTGCCTATGGTTAGTATTTGTATACTATTTTTTCTTTTAATATTTTCGTCTTTAAAAATTAAAAAAGTAAGTAATCTATCTACAAATAAACTCTCAACAGTAGCCTCATTAATTAAGTTTTTTTCATCACAAAACAGATTTCTCATGCAAAATAACAAAACCTTTCTATTTATCAACTTTACTGTTTTTCATTACTACTGAATTATAGCAATTTTACTGCCAATATATTTTCCTACCGAAACCTTTATATATAAGCTATACTATCTATATTATATGAATAATACACATAAGATAAGGGGTGATAAGTGATGGGAAAGTTTCTGCTTGACTTACCAGAAGAGATGCATGATAAGTTAAGGCATAAAAGCATAGATGATAAAAAAGACATTCAGGAAATTATCTTGGATGCAATTAAAAAATGTATAAAATAAAGATTAGCGGGAATAAATCCCGCAGGAGTCCAACATGTCGCAAAACAAATTAAACCCCAAGAGTAAAGAAGAAAGCATTAATTTAAACCTTTCTAATGCAAAAATAGAAAGAAGAAAGAGAGCCTATGCTCTTATTAATTCTGGGAAAACCCCTGTAATAATATCAGAAGAAGAGTTTTTAGTCCCTTCTCAATTCAATGCAGAAAAGAAGTATAATGTTAAATTCAAGGATTTATGGACTTGCAATTGTCCAGATTTTCAAGAGATAGGAAAAAATACAGGAGTTCCATGCAAACATATTCAAAGCATTCAGGTATGGCTTAAATTAAGAAATTCTTTGGACTTAGATAACATAGATACTAAAGAAGAAGCCTGTCCTCATTGTGAGAGTTTTAACATCAAGAGAGATGGAATAAGAAAGAATAAATCAGGAGTTAAGCAGAGATACAGTTGTGCAGATTGCAGTAAGAGATTTGTCTTAGAGCAGTTAAAATATATCAAAGCAGATGGAAAGACCTTAGCCTTGACTATGGACTTGTATTTTAAGGGATTTTCCTTAAGGGACATCAGAGACCATTTTCAGCAGTTTCAAAACAAGAATATCCATTTTGATACCATAAGAAGATGGATTAGAAAATACACTAAGTTAATGAATAACTATGTAAAAGAGCAGAAAGCAGAAACATCTTCAAGATGGCATAATGATGAGCAGATGGTTAAGGTGGGGGATAAATGGAAATGGAATAATAATGTTATTGACAAAGAAACAAGGTTTTTACTTTCCACTCACTTATCTAAAACCAGAACTATCAAGGATACAATAAAGATGTATAAACAAGCTAAAGAGCAAAGCGTTAATTTACCAGAAGAGATTTACACAGATGGTAGCCATACTTACGATAAAGCAGTTAAGAAAGAGTTTAATGTGCATAAAAGAAGAACTAACAGGACTAAGCATATTAG
The DNA here is from genome assembly GCA_016203115.1 of Candidatus Woesearchaeota archaeon. Taxonomy (GTDB): domain Archaea; phylum Nanobdellota; class Nanobdellia; order SCGC-AAA011-G17; family GW2011-AR20; genus JACQNJ01. Next base: position 51,671 of record JACQNJ010000022.1, on the reverse strand, counting down.
GAATGTTGGAGTAGCCAAAATAGAAAATAATAACTTGATAGAAAGGTATCACGGAGAGTTTAGAGAGTTTGACAAAGTAAGAAGAGGATTTGGCAATGAAGAAACTATGGAAGACATAAATCAAGGATTTAAGTTATATCATAACTTCATTAAAAAGCACATGTCTTTAAACGGATTAACACCTTCTCAAATAGCAAACATAGAATTAGCTCTTGGAAAGAATAGATGGTTAGGGTTGTTAAGCCAAGCCTTAGATTATGATGAAGAATTGGCAAAACACCCGAATACGACAAAAAAAGAGATTTTAAAGAAAACACCCTAATTTACGACATTAAGAAAAACCAAAAGGTATATATATCTCAAATTACTTTCTACTTTTCATGCAAAAGAGGAATTTGATAATTTTTAGTTTTCTTGTTGTTTCCATACTATTCATTGCAGGCTGTCAGGAAGCTGTTGGAGGGGTTCGCTCAAGGAGGAATGTTCAAACATTTCCAACTTATACTGATAGTGTACGAGTTAATGATAATGTAAGGGCTGCAGTTCCAAATTCCGTCGTTAACTCTAAGGAATATGCCCCTGGAACTGTTGTTACTACATGCCCCGGAATAAATATAGGTAGCCCTGTCGAACTTAGATATGGTGATGGGACTAATGCTGGTTGCTATCAAATTGTAGATTGTGCCGGTGGAACTTATAATTCTAATCCTTACAAGTCTGAAAGAGTGTATGATTATACAGTCCCGGTTTACCTTCCAGTTGTAAAATATATAGAGATGGCAAGCCAATTCTGTCAAGGAGCCCAGAGAATGTCCACAGATTGGGTTATAATTACCAATTAGTTCAGATAAATAAAGGGCATGTATTCAAAATTCATCAAGTTTTCTTACATCTAAATTAACAAAATTTGGATCAAAAACAAAAGCAGTTCTATCGTCAAAATACCCGCACCTAAACTTTTCTAAAGGGATTCCCGTTCTATTGCTCAGCATTAAACAGTAAAAATAAATTTGTGTAGAAGCAAATTTTTCTTCTATCGCCCTGGGCTTGTAATCCCAAATCCATATATAATTTCCTTCAACTCTTAAAACGTCAATATGACCTGTCAGGGGCTTTTCATTCTCAATAAATTTATTAAAATTAAATTCATTCTTATGAAGCCATACAGGAACTTCAATGGCCACAGTATTATCATCATGCTCTAGCATAAAAACCTGCACTTTAGAGTGATTTGTCTTAAAAACATCTTTATTGTTTTGCAGACCTAGAGAAGCAAGCATGCTCATTTCATGACCATTAAGCTGTTTTAACTGAAAATTGCCTAAAGAAAACTTCAATTTTGAGCTTCTATGCTCTCCTTGAAAATGTTCATTAGGGCAGCTCCAGAACATTTCCTCTATATACTTCTTTAATTTATCAAATCCATTTACACAAAGCCTGTCAACCTTGGGCTGATGAGCCCTGTAAAGATAAAATCCACCTTTATGGTCTAAACTTAATTTTTTTATCATCCTCTTTTCAAATTTTAAAATCCTAATTCATATAAAAACATTTTTAAAAATGGAATTTCTATTTTATTCATGGGAATTAACCTAGGGGATATTATTCCAAAAAGGGAGATTTCTTTGGAAGCTCTAAAAAATAAGAAAATAGCAATAGATGCATCTCAAACATTATACCAGTTTTTATCTTCAATAAGGCAGTCAGATGGTGCACCTTTAAAAGATTCTAATAACAACATAACCTCCCACTTAATGGGAATTTCAACAAGACTTCCTAATTTAATAGAAAAAGGGCTGAAAATATGCTTTGTGTTTGATGGTAAGCCTCCTGTATTAAAAGTTCATGAGCAAGAGCAAAGGGAATCAAGAAAAAAATTGGCAGAGAAAAAATTCAAAGAAGCTGAAAAGGAAGAAGATGAGGAATTAATGCTTAAATATGCAAAGCAAACAACAAGATTAACAAGGGAAATGTCTTCAGAAGCAAAAGAATTAATTCAAGCTTATGGAATTCCAGTAATCCAATCTCCAAGCGAGGCTGAGGCGCAATGCTCTTTTATGTGTGAACAAAAAGATGTAGATTATGTAGGAAGTTCTGATTATGATTCTTTTGTCTATAATGCCCCAAGAATAATAAGAAACTTAACTTTATCCTCAAGAAGAAGATTGCCCTCTGGTATTTACGTAAATATACATCCAGAAGTGATAGAATTAAAAGAAGTTTTAAAGTCTCTAGACATCACCCAGGATCAACTCATAGCTGTATCAATATTGGTAGGTACAGATTATAATTCTGGAGGGGTTAAAGGCATAGGTCCCAAAACAGCGATAAAGTTAGTAAAGCAATACAAAAGCTTTGACAAACTCTTTAAAGAGGTAAAAGCAGATTTTGATTGGAAGCAGGTTTATGCAGTGTTCAAATCAATGCCTATCATGAAGAATTACCAGTTAAAATGGAATAAGCCAGATAGAGAAAAAATCATGAAAATACTTGTCGATAAACATGAATTTAATCAGGAAAGAGTTGAAAATAATATTGATAAATTATTAAATTATAAAAAAGTGCAGGAGCAGTCAAGTTTGAATAAGTGGGGCTGATATTTTTAATCTAAATAACAAACTTTAAATATCTCTAATCTAATTTTTATTTATGGCAGAATTAATAATTTTACCAGCAGTAATTCTAGGAGCAATAATAGGATTATATGAATTAATCTTAATCCACAAAGATGAAAATTTCCAGGGAAGCCACTGGTTAACTCATGGCCTACATGCAGCAATATGGGCAATAATAGCGACATTCGCAGTCATGAATGTAGAATTCGTCTATGAAAATTTAATCTTTTTACAAACTGTTAAATATTTAGATAACCAATGGATTTTTAGAGGTGCAATAGGCTTAATAACTCTGATAAAAATTCACTCAGCCTCAGCAGTTGTAAAAACAACAGTAGGCTCTTCTAAAGGACTTAAAGAGACCTGGGCGCATTCTTTAATTGTAGTGTTATTAATTTATTTCTCTCCAGAAATATGGAGTTTAATAGAGCCCTTAGTTTCTTCTTACCTATAGAAACTTTCTTAAATAAATTCTCTTTAAGTTAATCATGCCAAAAAAGAGTGTAAAGAAATCTTCTAAAAAAATTCCTAAATTGAGTTTAATTAATGAAAAATTAGACAAGATTCTAAGAAAAGAAAGCAAATCCCTAAAGGAGGAATCTGCTATTGAAAAAGATGAAGAAGCTATCAAGAGGCTAGAAAAAAGACAAATAGAAGAGTTAGAGCAGTTAGAATCAGAACTAAGAAAAGAAATAGGCGAGCATCCATTAAGAAAAATAACTCAAAAAGATATCAGTAAAGGAGTGATAGGCGCATTTGTCGGCATTATCTCTCATTTCGCATTTATCAAAGGGGTGGAAATAGCAGAAGAATTTTCCCCAGTAAGAATCGGTTTAATGTACCTAGTATCATTTGTCATAGGTGCAATATTCCTTTATGCAACAGGGTTTAGGAAGGTAAAGCAGATCAAAATCTTAAAATTTTTGCCCTTAAGAGTTTTAGTAATTTACATTGTCGCATTGACAACAATAATCCTAGTATTAGCATTATTTGGGCAGTTCAATACTTTTGGAGAGCTGTATCGACAGGTGGGTGTATTGTCTTTGCCTGCAATCATAGGCGCAAGCGCAGCAGATTTAATAGGAAAAGACTAAGATGGACAAACCTCAAGCATATAAAGCAAGATTATTTGATTTTGCAGATCTTATAGAAGATGCAATCGTTACTATAAAAGCACAGGCATTTTCCGATGATGCTGCAAGAAATCTGCAAAGTATAGCCAGAATAATAATGGAAATATATAGTCGTGACGAAACAATTAAAGGTATAATGCACAAAATGATAAGTGCATTAACAGGAGAGATAGATTCCAATAAAACAAATCTTTTATCTGCTCTAAACAAACAATTTAGAGATCATATAAGAAAACTACCACCTCTCAGGACCTGATTCTTTCTCAGCAATTCTCTCCAGTTTCTCAAGTCTATGAATTATATTATCCAACTTAACATTAATAGTCTCTAATCTGCTCATTAATAAATCATCACTTCCTTTAGGTTGTTGAAAATTAGGATTAGGTTCCAGCATCTCTCTGTTCAAATTAAAATCAGGAATATCATGCTCTTCATTAAAATTAGTTTCAGAACTCTCTTGCTCATCATATTCTTCTTTTCTGTGGAATATTTTGTTTAAGAATGACATCTTATAGATTCTGAGCTAGTGGATAAAGTGTATTTAAGGATTGTCTCATTCTATTCAAAAAGCTTATCCCCTGATTGATTTCAGCAACTTCAGGGGCTGCACCAACTGCACTACAAAGCTGATTAAATCCTCCCAACTCTTGGCTTAGTCTATTAACTTCTGCAACTATTTGAGGATTATTTACATTTCTCAATAAACTTATGACCTCGTTAACTCTAGCTATAACTCCTCTTGTCCTTCTATTTTCACCAAGCTGGTTTCCATATCTCTGAATAAAATTAAAAACTTCAGTTTCAGCAGTTCTGATTGTCTTCTGAGCTTTTCTTCTTACTCCACTAGCAACACCTTCTTCTTTGCTTTTTGCTAATACTTCTCTCCCCCCTCTAACATCCATCTTAACATCTGCAACATCTTGCGCTTTTTTCTTAAAAGAAGTAGTTTCTCCACCAATGCCCATAAGCGGCTTGTAGAATACTCCATAAAAGAACAAGAAAGCTAAAATAGCAAATGCAATACCCGAAGCTAGCCATATAGCTCCGCTAAGTTCAGATACACCTATACTTAATCCCTGCATTATATAAGAAAGAACAAGTAATGCTACTAGGGCCATTATCCCCTTAATAACAGACTCTCCTTTGCTTTTAGCCTTCCACTTAAACATTCCATAAATTACAGCAAGTATAAACAAAATCACCAATATAGCAGGAATTGAAACAGACAATCTCTTCACAAATTCATTAGGTAAAAGACCTATAGCAAGCAAAGAGATCAAAACAGAAACGATATTTGCAGCAACTTTATTGCCCCCTTCCTTAACTTTGAATATTCCTTTTGCTATAGGAAGAATCAAAAATAATAAAATGAAAAACAAAGTTAATCTAGTTGCTATAATCTCATTATTTTCAAAAGCGTTAAGGATAGGGCTTAAAAAACCACCAAAAAGTAGCTTAAAAATACTTTGAAATGTACTTGCTATCGATGATATAGCTGTATCAGGAATACCTGCTGTTTGCGCTCCACTAATCGCATTATTTTCAATAACCAGCCCTGTATAATCATATCCGATAATGTCAAAGACAAGCATTCCAACAACCAAAATTAATAAAAGAAAAACAAACTCTCTTCTTCTCCCAATACTCTCTCTCAAATTATCAAACAATGAACTTCCAGTTTTAGAAACTGGTTTTCTAGAAGAAACTCTTCTTTTACTTCTTCTAACAATCCTCTTTTTCATTAACAGTTCTAAACCATAAAGCATATATAAACTTTACGGAATATTAAGAGAATGGCTTCATTAAAAGAATATTTAAAAAATAAACTCTCAGAAAATAAATTAAATTTGGTACCAAAATCTTTCGATCAAATTGGTTCTATAGCCTTATTCAATGAATTTCCTAAGGAATTAAAAAAAGAAGAAAAGATTATAGCAGATGCTTTATTAAGAATAAACAAAAGCATAAAAACTGTAGCAATAAAAAAAGAAAAATTTTCAGGAAAATTCAGACTGCAAAAAATAAGGATTATAGCAGGAAAAAAAACAAAAGAAACTACTCATAAAGAGAATAATATTCAATTAAAATTAGATATAGAAAAGGTTTATTTCACTCCAAGATTGTCAACAGAAAGATTAAGAATTTCTTCTTTAGTAAAACCTAATGAAACAGTTTTAGTGATGTTTTCTGGAGTTTCAGTATTCCCAATAGTCATAGCTAAAAATTCAAAGCCAAAGGAAATTTATGCAGTAGAAATAAATCCAATAGCCCATAAATATTCCTTGGAAAACATAAATCTAAACAAGATAAGTATAATTAAAGCATTTAAGGGAGACGTAAAAAAAATTCTTCCAAAAATAAATAAGAAATTTGATAGGATAATTATGCCTCTGCCAAAAGATGCAGAAACTTTTCTGGATTTAGCTTTAAAGCATTTGAATAAAAAAGGAATAATCCACTTTTACGATTTTTCAAAAGAAGAAGAATTTCCAAAATCTTCTATAAATAAAATAAAAGAGCATTGTAAAAAATTTAAAATCATAAACACGGTAAAATGCGGCCAATATGCACCAAGAGTTTACAGAGTTTGTATAGACTTTCAGCCAACATAATTCTTAGCAATAATATAAATCTCATTGCTTCTTTTTTTGGAATTTTCAGGCTTAAACACCTTAACGAAAGAAAATCTTTTTCTAATATCTCCAAGCAATCCCTGAGAATCCTCACTCTGAAATATTTTAACAAGAAAATTTCCATGCAATTTTAGCACATCACAGGCAATTAAAAAAGCTCTCTCAGAAAGCTGAAAAGACTTGAAATTATCAATCTCCTGTTTTCCAGAAGTATTAGGTGCCAAATCACTCAGCACTGTATCAAACTTGCCATATCTTTGTAAAATGGATAATAAGTCCTCGCTGAGCACATCTTTATTGACAAATTCAACATTTTTTATAGGATTTATCCTTTTAACATCAACTCCAATTATCTTTCTGCACTTAATCTCCTTGCATACTTGCAGCCAGCTTCCAGGCCAGCATCCTAAATCAAGGACTATAATTCCCTCTTTTATTATACCATACCTTTTGTTTATAGAAAATAATTTGTAAACGCTTCTAGCCCTATATCCCTCACTTTTTGCTTTAATAGTAATCTTGTCTTTTTTCATGATTCAAATAATTTTTTCTTAACTTTAACAGCGGAAGGAGCATCTCCCCCGTGCCAGCTCATTTTAGGCCTTACCTTAAAGGAATAAATTCTCTCGCTATTATCATCCAAAATAATCCCGCTTCCTCTAACATTAGGCAGATCATTCAAGTAGCCAAGAATATCTTCAGCTAAATAAGTCTGCATAATCATGTTTAAAGCTTCAATGTCAAATTGTGCAGTAATCCTATGGCTAATAACAATATCTGCCTGAGTCATCACATCTCTATGAATCTCTCCAGGCTGCTGGGTCGCCAAGACCATACTTATCCCAGGTTGTCTTCCTTCCCTCAATAATCTTATCAAAGCTCTTGAAGCAGGAGTTTCTTCAGCCCTCGGCAGAAAATCTTGTGCTTCATCAATCATTAACCATACCAAGGGATTTTCACTTTTATTTTCTTCAAAAATGCTCTGATGTTCTCTAATAATATTCATTTCTTCTTTTTTCCTCACATCAACCATTTCACTCAATAATTTCTTCCCTAGCAGTCCAACAACTAAACTTTTAACATTCCAGTCTTCATAGCAGCTTACATCCAAAATAACAGTTTTTCCAGGCTGAATAAGATCCTTAAGTTCTATGCCTTTAACATCAAAAATACCTAAACCTTGAGCAGCTTCAAATCTGCCTTGCAAAGCTAATCTTACATGAGCCTCAGCTTTTTTATCCTCTGTAACAAGTTTCACAATATCTTCAATGCTATACTCTCCATTTAAATTATTCAAGGTCCTTTCTATAAGAATTCCTATAGGACTGTTAAAATCAACATTAAAAACCTTACACCAATCTTCAGCTCTAAGCTCTTTAGGCTTAAAAGAAAAAGAAAAATCAAAAGGAATCTCCTTTTCCTGGTAACTAGAAACTTTTCCAGAAGGAACAAAAACCTGCACATCAAATCCCCTTTCCTTTAATCTCCATTCATGCAATTCATCTTTCTGCTTTTCATTAGGGTATTTCATGCTCCAGAAAATGCCCATTGTATCTATCATGATGACTGCAATTTTATTCCTCACTTCTTCATCTAAAAGAGACATTTCTTCTGCCATAACGCTCAAGCCGTAAGATTTTCCAGATCCTCTCTTCCCACTTACAAGTATAACATGGCTTTTATTAACATCCAAATATACATTATTGCTCAAAGCACTTTCATTCTCCATCTTAACATAGCTTTTTCCTAGATAGAGCAGCCCTTTTTTACCGAAACTTTCTCTATCTTTTTCATCCCTTCCTATAAGAACATCATAAGCCATAAAATTTTAAAGAATAAATTTGATATAAACCTTTTTATTTAAGCTATTGCACCCTTAAAACGTAAAACTTTTAAGTCTTCATTTTAATAATATTATCATGATAAACCAAATAAAGACAGTATTACTCATCGGAGTATTAACAGGCTTACTGCTATTCATAGGAAGCTTTTTCGGTCAAACAGGATTGACAGTAGCAATTATATTCGTTGTATTAATGAATGCTGTAATATACTTCTTTTCAGATAAAATAGCTTTAATGATGTATAAGGCTAAAGAGCTTAAGAAATCAGACTTACCCTGGCTTCATGATATGGTGAAAGAAATAACCACAGAAGCAGGAATTCCAATGCCAAAAGGAATATACTTAATACCCACAAAACAGGGTAATGCTTTTTGCGCTGGAATTGGCCCTAGTCGTTATGTCTTAGCTTGTACTCAAGGAATAATAGACATTTTGACAAAGGAAGAGCTCAAGGGTGTTTTAGCCCATGAAGTTGCCCATTCAAAAAACAGGGATGTTCTGATTGCAACAGTAGCAGCAACTATAGCCGGAGTAATCTCTTACTTAGCCCATATGCTTCAATTTGGATTAATCTTTGGTGGTGGAGATGATGAAGGGCAAAGCACAGGAAACATTATAGGTTTAATAGCATTAGCGATATTAACCCCAATTATCGCTTTAATAATCCAAATGGCTATCTCAAGAAGCAGAGAATATTTAGCAGATGAAACAGGTGCTAAATTAATAAAAAATAGCAAATCTCTATCAAAAGCATTAGAGAAAATTCATGCCTCTGTAAAAGATTCCCCATTAAATTTCGGCTCAGAAGCAGCATCTAGTTTATTTATAGCAAATCCATTTAGAGGAAATGCTTTAACTAATTTATTTAGCACACATCCAGATGTTAACGAGAGAATTAAAAGACTTAATGCATTAAGGTTTTAGATTATTCTTTCTTTTTACTGCTCTTCTTCTCTACAGTTTCGCCATTTAGAACTTCTAGCTTTCCAAATCTGCCAGCAGTTAACTGCTTCTCGCCTTGAAACTCATTGCAATATCCATTAGTAATCTTTACATTGTCATCAACTTTAACTGCATCTACTTCATCATTCCATAAAGTCAGTTTAATCTTTCCAGAATCATCTTCTAATTCAGCATTACAAACTCTTCCAGTTTGACCAAATTTTTGGAAAGTTCTTGGCTCTTCCTTAGAAATTATCTTCCCTTCAACTTCTATTTTTCCTTGTCTAGGTTTAATCTCTGAAATTTTATCCATATTTACTCTGCTCTAATAAGTACTTTATAAAACTTTTGCTAACAGCTTTTTGACTTAGTGTAACCTTCAGGAATTTCACTAAAACATTTCACTTCCTTAACCCTCAATCTTGCAGTTTTCTTGCAATCGCAATCGTAATATACCTTAGAACTTTTGCTTGCAACATATTTAGTTCCTTCTTCACATCCCAAAACAATACAAACATTTCTTTGCTCAATTCCCCACAATCCTTTAGAATTATCAATAGCTTCTCTTTCTAAAAATGCAAATTCCTCAGTGTATTTAGTATTTGGCTCAATGCTCAAAGTTTTGGCATATCCATTTTCAACTAGGTAAGAATTGGCAAATAAATTATCAACGTAGACATATCTCAAATCCCTCCCATACTTGTCCTTGTCCTGTTTGTCTCTAACAAGCAAAACTGTTTTATTTAAAATTAATTTTTTTAATTCATCCTTGGCCTCTTGATAATAATCTTCATTAACTTCAGGAGTATTAATCCCCAGCATTCTAACATGAATTCCATTATCTAGCTCAAAAGTATCCCCATCAATAACTTCAACAACTAAACTCTCTTCACCTTCTAAAACAGCCTTAGAAGTTAAATTTTCATCTTTATTACATCCGACTAAAAAGAATAATAAGATAATAAAACTAATTTTTATTAATCCACTCAATTTCATCTTCATTAAGCTCAAGCTCACTAATGAAAGTCTTATCATTTAATAAATGTTTGTAAAAAATAAATTCTTTAAAGGATTTTTTAAGGGAAGCATGAGTAATACCCCCAATTTTTCCAGATATTGATTTCTTTCTTAAGTTCTTGTTGTTCCAAATCCACATTTTAAGAATTCTGGAACTTCTTGTGTAATTAACTTGTCCAAGTTTCTTCTCTTTTTTAGCTAAACCTACTCCCAAAGACATGAGGATTCTCCTATAAACCAAGAATCGATAATACTGTCTCTTAATTATTCTGCCATTAAACACATCTGCTTTACTTAAAGAATCAAAGCAAGAAGCAAGATCTTCTCCGCTATACTCTTTAGGACAATTTTCTTCAATCCATAATGTTATTTCATCTAAATCTTCATGCAGAGAGTCAAAAACTTCAGAAATTGATTTAGGATTCTTGCTTTTAAAAAGAACTCTCAATGCTTGGCTAACATCCTGGCTCATATCTCTGGAAAGAAAATTAACATCGCTAAAGTCATTATACCTAAAAAATTCTAAATCAATCAATGCAGCTCTTGCATCCCCATTGCTTTTGATAGCCAAGCTTTTCAATAAATCATCCTGGATTCCCAGTCCTTCTTTCTTAGAGACATTTTTCAAAAGTTCAAATACAATAGAATAAGATAAAGGTTCAAAAGAAATGACTTTGCAGATCTTCTTCAAAGAAGAAAAATTTTTTGACTGAACATCATTACAGGTTAAAATTACAGGAAAGTTGCTTTTTTTAATAATCTCCGTAACTGCATTCAAACCTCCCTTGTCTGCATTTCCCGCCATCCCCTCAATTTCATCAATAAGGATTAACTTCCCATCATAAAACAAGCTCCCTTGAGAAGAGGCAGATCCTAAAAAGTTAATAACTCCTTCTTTATTTCTAATGTCACTTGAATTGCTTTCAACAATCTCATAGTTAAACTCATTTGCAAGAGCATATATACTGGCAGTTTTTCCAATTCCACTTTTCCCTAAAAGAATAGCGGTTTTTTTACTTTTGATGCATTTTTTTAATTCATCTATAGCTCTATCTTGCCCAAATATCTCTTTAGTACTTGTAGGTTTATACTTGTCTATTAGCAGCATTTTCTTTTAGGAAATTTACAATACCCTTGGAATTACAAAACACGGGGTAAACTTTATTCACATCTTTCCAAACATAATCTAAGCCTTCAATTCTCTTTTGTTTCTTGTAATCCTTATTTAATCTTTCTAAAACTCTTCTCTCAATAAGTAAAACAGGAAAATGTACTCTGTAATTATGATCTTTATCCATAAAGCTAAGCAAGTGGTGCACATCTTTAAAATTCTGCGACATTAAAACATGTGTTAACTCATGAACAAATATAGCGAGAAGCTTGTCTTTATTCTTCTCAGCTTTTATAGTAAAGGGATGTGAAATGGACTCATAAGGCATAGAGCTCACAACAAAGCAATCAATATTTTTCTTAAACCTTAACCTAGAGACCTTTTCTATTTCTTTCACAATTTTATTACCATTTAAACTCCAAAATAATTTTGTAGAATTAAGAAAGTCGTGAGATTTTTTTATGCTACTCTCATCAAAATTACCCGCTATTTCATTTAGCATCATATCATATACAGAGGAATATTCAAAATTTATTTTCATTTTTTGCAAAAACTTGCTATTAAACCCTCCATCTGTAAAAACTCATCGCTTCCCTCAACCATCCTGAATTCTATTTCCCCACATCTCTCAGTCATAGACAATTTTTTTATGTCATCAATCTGCAAATTCCAGATCTCTTTTTGAATTTGCTTGATCATGTCAATACCACTTAAACCATCTCTCAACATAACATTCAACAACAAATCCCTAGACTTAATAAATTCTCCTTTTATAGCCAAACTTAAAATATCTCTAACCTCTTTAGGGTCAGCATAGCTCGCAACTTTATAGATTAATTCTGAAGTGATATGCTTGTCAACAGAAGCACAGCTTTGTAAAATGTTTCCAAGTCTTCTTACATCCCCTCCACAAAGCTCAAAAAGAGCATAAACAGATTTTTCTTCTACTCTTAGTTTTTCATGTTTTGCTATGTTTGTAATAATCTCTCTAACGTCATTTTTTTCTAAAGGTCTAAATCTAAAAACACTGCATCTGCTCTGTATAGGGTCAATAATTTTTGAACTATAATTCACTGAAAAAATAAACCTGCAACTGTTAGAATATTGCTCCATTGTTCTTCTCAAGGCTTGTTGTGCATCTCTAGTTAAGGAATCACTCTCATCCAATAAAATGATCTTGAAAGGAGCATCCCCTATAGATTTAGTCCTGGCAAAATCTTTTATTGTATTCCTAACAACATCAATCCCTCTGTCGTCTGATGCATTTAATTCTAAAAAATTTTCTCTCCAGCTATCTCCATAAAGCTCTCTAGCAATAACTAAAGCAATTGTGGTCTTTCCAACCCCTGCAGGTCCAGCAAAAAGCATATTAGGCACGTTTTTATGTCCGACAAAAGCCTTTATTCTTTTTACAATCTCTTTTTGTCCTACCATCTCATCAAAAGTCTTAGGTCTATGCCTTTCCACCCAAATGGAGCTGTCCATAATATTTGGAATAGCCCAAATTTTATAAAGATTTGTTAAAAAAGAAAAGACTGGCAAAAGCTTTATAAGAACAAGTCCTATTTAAAAAATATGAAATCACTCTCACAAGATATTACTTCTATTATCATCTAATTATTTAGGAGCCTATATGATAAACCTTATAAAAACCAACACTAAAGGAAGTATAAAATGTACAGTCCGTCTGAAGTAGAAAAGGAAATCTTAGAATTTTGGGGAAAAAACAAGGTATTTGAAAAATTAAGAAAGCAGAATCAGAAAAACAAGAAGTTTTCATTTTTTGATGGCCCAATAACCGCAAATAATCCCATGGGTGTTCATCATGCCTGGGGCAGGACTTACAAGGATTTATTCCAAAGATTCAAAGCAATGCAGGGCTATGATGAGAGATACCAAAACGGATTTGACTGCCAGGGTTTATGGGTCGAAGTTGAGGTTGAAAAAGACCTAGGTTTTAACTCAAAAAAAGATATTGAAAATTTCGGCTTGGATAAATTCTCAAAAGAATGCAGAAAAAGAGTTGAAAAATTCTCAAAAATCCAAACAGAACAATCAATTAGATTAGGTCAATGGATGGATTGGGAAAATTCTTATTACACTTTAGCAGACAATAACATAGAGCACATTTGGCATTTCTTAAAAAAATGTCATGAAAAAAAATGGTTGGTAAAAAACACAAGAGTCATGCCATGGTGTTACAGATGTGGAACTTCCTTATCTCAGCATGAATTAATAGACTCTTACAAAGAAATGGAGCATACAGCAGTATATGTCAAGTTTCCAATAAAAGATAAAAGAAATGAATTTCTGCTAATCTGGACAACCACGGCGTGGACACTTTCATCAAATGTAGCAGCTGCAGTTAATCCAGACTTAGACTATGTAAAAATAAAGCAAGGGTATGAAATTTATTACCTTTCTGAAAAGACATCTTCAAAATTAAAAGAACATTTTGATATTCTAGAAAAATTCAAAGGAAAGCAATTAGTGGGTTTAGAATATGAAGGTCCTTTTGACGAACTAGAATCACAAAAAAATATTATCCATAAGGTGATCGCATGGAATGATGTAGGCGAAGAAGAAGGAACAGGTATTGTTCACATAGCTCCAGGATGCGGCCAGGAAGATAATGAACTAGGTAAAAAAGAAAAGCTAAAAGAAATTTCGCCTTTAGATGAGTCAGGTTTTTACAAAGAAGAATTTGGTTGGCTAACTGGAAAAAATGTTAAAGGAATAACAAAAGATATTGTTGCAGATTTAACGAAAAAAAGAAAGCTTCACCATGAGGAAAAATATAAGCATCGTTACCCTGTATGCTGGCGATGTAAAGAAGAATTAGTTTTTAGGTTAGTTTCTGAGTGGTTTATTACATGTAATGAAATAAGACCATTAATGAAAAAAGAAGCAGCTAAAGTGACCTGGTATCCAGAACACGCAGGAAAGTTAATGCAGGACTGGCTTAACAATATGGGGGATTGGTGCATCTCCAGGAAAAGATTCTGGGGATTGCCTCTAATGTTTTATGAATGCTCTTGCAGCCATCTCGAAATAATTGGATCATTAAAAGAATTAAAAGAAAAGGCAGTTGATCCAAAATCAGTAGACTCTTTGCCAGAGCTGCATAAACCTTGGATAGATAAGATAAAAATAAGATGCTCAAAATGTGGAAAAGCAGTATCAAGAGTTCCAGATGTAGGGGACTGTTGGCTAGATGCAGGTATTGTGCCTTTCTCTACATTAAACTACTTAAAAGATAAACCTTATTGGAAAAAATGGTTCCCAGCAGAATTCATAACAGAAATGCGTGAACAAATCAGACTATGGTTTTATTCAATGTTATTCATGTCTGTAACTTTAGAAAATAAATCTCCTTATCAATCAGTATTAGTTTATGAAAAACTGCAGGATGAAAAAGGAAGTCCAATGCATAAAAGCGCAGGAAATGCAATATGGTTTGATGATGCAGTAGAAAAAATTGGTGCAGATATCATGCGTTGGATGTACTCAACTCAAAATCCAAGTTATAATCTAAACTTTGGCTATACTCCTGCAAAAGAAGTAAAGAAACAATTAGATGTGATTTGGAATTTAGGAAATTACACTAATATATACTGCCAGGATAAAGGAACAAAAGAAAATAATTTAGATCCAGTAGATAAATGGATTATCTCAAGAAGAGAATCAACAAAGAAAGAAGTAAAAGAATACTTAGAATTACTACAGCCCCATCAGGCAATGCGTTCTTTACAAAATTTTATCTTAGAAGATTTATCAAGATCTTATGGTCAATTTATCAGGGAAACATTAGAACAAAGTTCAGTGCAAAGAGTGCTATATAACACCTACTTAGATTCAATAAAAATGCTAGCTCCTTTTACTCCGTTTATAGCAGAGAAAATTTACCAAGATATTTCAAAAAAAGAAATCTCAATTTTCTTAGAAAAATGGCCAGAAGCTAATACAAAATTAATCGATAAGAATTTAGAATGGAATATGATATTTGCTAAGGAAATAATACAAGCAGTTTTAGCACAAAGGGACAAAGCGCAAATAGGGATCAGATGGCCATTGAAATCTATAACTGTTTTTACAAAGAATAAAAATATGAGAGACTCAATAAAAATGCTTGAATCCGTAATAAAAAAGCAAACAAACATAAAAGAACTAATAGTGGATCAAAAAGATGTAGAAAAATATGAAATAGAAATAGATACAAGTCTATCACCCGAACTGGAAAAAGAAGGATTCACAAGGGAAGTTATTAGAAGAATCCAGGCCTTAAGAAAGAAAGCAGAATTAAAGAAAGAAGATAAAATCATTTTAGAAATAAAATCTCAAGTTGAATTAGATGAAAAAGCAATAAAAGAAGCAGTGGGTGCATCTTCAATAAAGAAAGTAGACCCCAAATTCTCAGATAAATTCAAGGTAAAAGAAAAAGACATCGAAATAAAAATTCAACAGAATTAACCACCACTATATCATAAAAACATTCCAAAAACCTTTTAAATACTTTTAAGAAGGATTTAAATACTTTTGCAAAAACTTATATATATCTTATAAATAATCTAAACTGGAGGGATTTTTTAATGTCCACACAAACAAAAACTTACGAGATCACCATCCAAAATATTGTTGTTTCTACTTCCCTTGAACATGACATTCCTTTAATCAAACTCGCAGAAATTCTGCCAAACACCGAATATAATCCTGAACAATTCCCTGGCTTGGTTATGAGGATAAAGGATCCTAAAACCTCGGCTTTAATATTCAGCTCAGGCAAAATAGTCTTAACAGGCGCAAAATCATTAGTTAAAGTAAAAGAATCCTTACAAAAAATTATAAAAAACTTAGCTAAAATAAAGATAAGAATAAAAGTAAAGCCTAAAATCAACGTGCAAAACATGGTAGCTTCAGGTTCTATTTTCATGGATTTAAACTTGAATTCTTTAGCAATGAAACTAGATAACACAGAATATGAACCAGAGCAGTTTCCAGGTCTAGTCTACAAATTATCAGGTACAAGAGCTACATTTTTGTTATTCAGCAATGGAAAAATAGTCTGCACAGGAACCAAGTCAGAAACAAAACTCAAGGAAGCTGTAAAGAAATTAGTGGTTGTTCTAAAAAAAGTAAAGTAAAATTTTAAAAAATAAACCGTGTCCGTTTAGCTGCTAAGCATTTGCCTTAGTATGCTAAAATTATTTAGTCCTCTTAAGTTCCATGTAGCCGAAATGTAGATATATCTCAAATTACTTTCTACTTTTCATGCAAAAGAGGAATTTAGTGATTTTTTCTTTAATTGTAATTTCTGTTTTATTTATTGCGGGTTGTCAACAAACAGTGGGGAAAAGAGCAAGTTCCACTGTAAACGAGGTTAGCTATACTTATAAAATTGGATCTGACTCTTTAAACGTAAAGGCATTTATTGGGAATCCATACGCACATGAGGATCAACCAGGCGAGTGTAGAGCTACGACGGGTGAATATATTAAAATAGGGCAAGATATAAGATTGGAAGAATATGGAGATACATGCTACAAAGTTATAGGATGTATTGCAGTAGAGGTCTCTGGAAGATTAGACAATCAAAGAGTAATACCACGTGGTTCTAGTAGAGCTTTTAATGGGCCCATTATATCAGGGGGATCAAACGGAGTATTACTAATGGCATATGATCAGCCAGGATTTTGTAATGTAAATACACCAAGCTTTCATACTGCAAATATGAATCCAATATTCGTTAACGGATATATTTATACAGGATTCTAACATTTAATTTTCTTTATAATATTCTCCCCACCACAATAAACCATTTAAATAAATTAAGCTATACTCTCAATTATGGATTCTCACGAGCAAATTCAAAGGGCAAAAGATTTCTTGGATACATTCTATGAGAAAAAGATTCACAATTTGATTAGCCAGGGAATTACAACATTAGTAGTAGATTTTGCTGATTTAGTCAAGCACGATCCAGAAATGGCAGATTACCTGTTAGAGCACCCAGAAGATGTAATAAGAGGGTTTGAGCTTGCCTTAGAGGGCTATGAAATAGATGAGTGCAGGGTAAGATTCAAAAATCTTAGGGAAAACCAGCACATCGCAATAAGGAATATCAGAAGCGCTAACATAAACAGATTAATGTATATTGAAGGTATTGTAAGGCAATCTTCTGATGTAAGGCCTCAGGTAACTTCTGCAAAGTTTGAATGTCCCTCATGCGGTAACACTATCTCAATATTGCAGTTAGAGACAAGGTTTAAAGAGCCATCAAGATGTACATGTGGAAGAAGAGGTAAATTTAGGTTAATCTCAAAGAATTTAGTAGATGCGCAGAGGCTAGTTTTAGAAGAAGCTCCAGAAGCTTTAGAGGGAGGAGAGCAGCCCAAAAGACTATCTGTTTTTCTAAAAGAAGATCTTGTAGAGCCAAAAATGGAAAGAAAAACAACACCAGGCACTAAAGTAAGGGTATATGGCATTGTTAAAGAAGTTCCAATCATGCTTAGAACAGGAGCTCAATCTATTAGGTATGATTTAATGATGGACTCTAACTTCATAGAGCCAATTGATGAAACCTATCAGGACATTGAGATAGATCCAGAAGAGGAAAAGCAAATAAAAGAATTATCAAAAGATGAAAGAGTATATGAAAAATTCATTCAGTCAATAGCGCCCTCTATATTCGGTCATGATGATGTCAAGGAAGCAATTGTCATTCAATTAATGGGTGGTGTTAGGAAGAAAAAAGAAGACGGTACAGTTACAAGGGGAGACATGCATATACTTTTATGTGGTGATCCTGGTTGTATTGCCGGAAATTCTCAAGTGGCTTTAATCTACAAAGGAATGGAGAAAATACAAAATTTAGGCCAAAAACACCTACAACCAATAAAAGAAGCTGTTACAAAAATAAGAAAAAATAGTAAGGATAAATATTATGATTATGCTACTTTATTCCAGCATTACCCATGTCAACCTGTACTTAAAATAATTACAGAAACAGGAAAAGAAGTTATTTGCACTTTTAACCAACCATTCCTAACAAAAAAAGGATGGGCAAGAGCAGATGAGATCACACTAGGCACTAAAATAAGGGTAATGCCTAAAATCCCTAACATGACAAAATCCCTTGCGCCAACGGAATTCAAAAAAGTAGAAAAAACATATGGAAAATTAAAAGATGTAGCAATCCCAGAAAAATTCACACCAGAACTAGCTTCTTTATGTGGTTATATTATTGGCGATGGAAACATACACCCGAAAGGATATAGGGTTACTTGTTATATTAATGAAGAAGAAAAAGACATACTAGAACCTCTTTCTATGTTTTGTAAAGAATCATTTAACATAAATCCTTCTATATTCACTAGAACAAATAATAAGGTAAAAACAATCGATGACGGAAATGGGCTATTAAGAAAATTTATATCAAAGCAAAATATGCACATTTTAGAACTCAACAGCAAACAAATTGCTCATTCACTTTCATTTTTATCAAGCAAGAGAGTTCCTCAGCAAATATTTAGAAGTCCAATAAATGTAGTTTCAAAATTTGTTAGTTGGCTATTTGAAGCAGATGGATGTACATTTGGTAAGGGCAGAGGAAGAACGGCAATTCAACTGAAATCAAAAACTAGTGATCTATTAAAAGATGTCCAGCTTTTGCTTCTTTATTTCGGAATACATTCCAGAATAGTAGGCGATAATCTTTGCATTAGAAGATCTCACGAT
Organism: Candidatus Woesearchaeota archaeon; assembly: GCA_016203115.1. Lineage (GTDB taxonomy): Archaea > Nanobdellota > Nanobdellia > SCGC-AAA011-G17 > GW2011-AR20 > JACQNJ01. The sequence continues at coordinate 32,642 of JACQNJ010000022.1, read as the reverse complement.
ATGGAAAAATTTGCCAAATATATAGGTTTTAACTCTGAAAAAAAGAAAAAAGCTTTGCTTAATACGCTAGATGTAATAAAAAACAAAGATGAAATGAGTAAAAGAAAAAAATTCCAGAGATGGGAAAAAATTATTGACATCGTACCTTCTGGAGTTATGGATGTATACGATTTTGAAGTACCAATAAGCAAGAGATTCATAGCAAATGGAATAGTTTGTCATAACTCCGGTAAATCTCAAATTTTAAGTTTTGTAGCAAAAATAGCACCTAAAGCAAGATTTGTCTCTGGAAAAGGCGCTTCATCCGCAGGATTAACTGCTGCAGTTGTCAAAGATGAATTTCTAAAAGGTTGGGCTCTAGAAGCAGGAGCAATGGTATTAGCAAATGATGGCTATTGCATGATTGATGAATTAGACAAGATGTCAGTGGAAGATACTTCTGCTCTGCATGAAGCAATGGAGCAGCAAAGGATTAGTATAAGCAAAGCTAATATTCAGGCAACATTAACAACGAGAACTACAGTATTAGCAGCAGCAAATCCTAAACTAGGGAGATTTGATCCTTATGCTCCAATAGCATCTCAAATAAATCTGCCTCCTGCATTAATAAACAGATTTGATTTAATATTTCCGATAAGAGATATTCCCAACAGAGAAAAAGACAGGCTGATAGCCTCTCATGTATTAAAACTGCAGCAAAAGCCTTCTGAATTAAAATCAGAAATAGAAACAGAGCTGTTTAGAAAATATTTAACATATGCAAAAAGGAAGATAGAGCCAGTCCTAACAGATGCAGCAATAGATGAAATTCTGGATTTCTATATAAACTTGAGAAATACCAATACTTCCGGAAGTGAACAGGAAATAAAGCCTATCCCTATTTCAGCGCGTCAATTAGAAGCCTTGGTAAGATTATCAGAAGGCTCAGCACGTGTAAGATTATCAAAAAAAGTAACAAGAGTAGATGCAAAAAGAGCAATAAGATTATTAAGGCATTGTTTAATGCAAGTTGGCATTGACCCCGAAACAGGCCAATTTGATATTGACAGAATGAGCACCGGAATATCTTCCTCACAAAGATCAAGAATAGTAGTTATTCGTGAGATTATTTCAGAGCTGGATAAAAAACTAGGAAAAAATATCCCTATAGAAGAGATTATTGCAGAGGCAGCAGAAAAAGGAATCGATGAGTCTCATGTTCAAGAATCAATAGAAAAGTTAAAAAGAGAAGGGGAAATTTTTGAACCAAAAGTCGGGGTAATAGGAAAGATGTAACATGGAACAAATAGAAAGGCTTCCAGCTTATAGAATATGGTTATCAAGCATTAACAATGGGAGTTATGTAAAGCAGACAGGAGAATTTAAGCCGCATTATATTGATGTAGAAGGCAAAAAAGTATCCAGAATAAACCTTATAGCAACAGTAGTTCAAAAAACAGAAACAGAAGATAAGAACTATGCTTCTTTAACGATTGATGATGGTTCTGCCCAGATAAGAGTCAAAACTTGGAGGGAAGACATAAAATTACTGGGGTCAATAAATGTTTCTGATATCGTTCTCATTATTGGGAAAATAAGGGAATACCAGGATGAAATTTATGTTACTCCGGAAATAGTTAAAAGAGTCCAGCCAAAATGGCAGATACTAAGGAGCTTAGAATTATACAATGAATATGGAAAACCCAAGCCACTCTCAATAACCCTTAGAAAGCAGGATCCAATTTCAGAGGAAAAAAATTTCAATGTCGAGGAAGAAAAGATAAGTGATAATCAGGAGCAAAAAAGGCAAAATATCCTGAGCAAGATTGAGGAATTAGATGACGGAAGCGGTGCAGAAATTTCAGCAGTCATATCAAATTCAGGATTGAAAGAAGCAGAAAAAATCTTGCAAAGCTTGTTATTAGAAGGGGAAGTTTTTAATATCTCTTCATCTAAAGTAAAGCTAACATAATCCTTAAAAACCTATTTTTCTAGAGTTATTGCATGGAGTATGAGCAATTATTAAAAAAAGCATACAAGGAGATGCCTCAGTCAGCAGAATCAACAGAGCGTTTTGATATTCCAAAGGCTCAAGGGCATATTCAAGGAAGTAAGACAGTTATTTCAAATTTTGCAGGCATATGCTCAACTTTAAGAAGGGCGCCTGAACATTTGCTAAAATTCCTGCAGAGGGAATTAGCAACTCCTGCCTCTATTGATGGCCCTCGTTTAGTTTTAGGAAGAAAAATTGCCTCTTCTTTAATAAATGAAAGAATAAAGCAGTATACAGAACTGTTTGTTCTTTGCCCGGAATGCAAAAAGCCAGATACTCAGTTAAAAAAAGAAGATCGAGTTACAACAATTAAATGCACAGCATGCGGCGCAAAGCATCCTGTAAAAGCAAAAATATGATGTTATTAAAAGTACATAAAAGCGAAAATAGCGAGATAGTTTCGCTTTGCGACGATGATTTAATAGGCAAAATTTTTGAGGAGGGAAAATTACATATTGAAATATCAGAAAGATTCTACAAGGGAGAGGAACTGCCAAAAGAAAAAATAATTTTGGTTCTCAAAAACTGCAATAATGCCAACATCGTAGGAAAAGAATCAATAAAACTAGCATTAGATAATAACATTATAGAAAAGAATTCTATTATTAAAATAAGAAAAATTCCAATTTCATATATGATAAGAACATGACAATCTACTCTAAAGATCAGTACTATCAAGCAAAGCTGCAGTTAAGACCTTATAAAAAAGAAATCTTGGATTTTGTCTATGCGCAAATAGACAAAAGAGATGATTGTTTGATTTCAAAAGAAGAAGAATTAAAGACAGGCATTGATCTTTACTTGACATCTCAAAAATTCGCTCAAATATTAGGCAGAAGGTTAAAGTCAAAGTTCAAAGGAAAAGTAGTTATCTCAAGAAGTTTATTTGGCATCAATCACATGACTTCTAAAAAAGTTTATCGAGTAACAATTTTGTTTAGGCTGGAAGAGAAGCCTGCACAAGCTAATAGTTCTTAGTTTATATAAACTTAAAAGTGGTAACAAATAGAAAGATTTATAAATAAAAAAATTCATCAAAAAACAAGCAAAACGGTGGTATATCTGAGAATAAAGGGCAATCAGTTCTTTCATTGTTCAAAATTTATATGTATCAGCCCAGCAGTAAACTTTATAAATAGGTTCCTATTCGTTCGGAACTCCGTTCTTAAGCAATTAAAATGAGAGAAATACAATTCACCAGTTACATCCAAAAGGATCTAGGAACAACTATCTCAAATAGGGGCGTTTCAAGTTATATCCTGAATATTGCAAAGCATGCAATACCAGTAATCGGGTCTATATGGCTGTGTAATAATTTGAGTTGTGCATATCAGTCAAGTGTAAAAGAGCCAATATTGCCTCTAGAAGAAACAGTTTTAGTGCAGGAAGAAAAGCCTGCAGAAGAAAGAAGGCCGCAAATACGGCAACTAATTTTACAAGATTTAATACAAATAAACCCATTAATAGAAAGGAGATATGCACCAACTTTAGAATATGTTACAGCCATAGAAGCAGCAGAAAAAAGATATAGTATCCCTCCTGGATTATTTGCTGGATTGATTATGCATGAAAGTAAAGGAAACACATACGCAGTTTCGCCTGTAGGAGCGGCTGGATTAAGTCAATTAATGCCATCGACAGCACATGAACTGGGTTTAAAAGTGTGGTATCAAACAGATGAAATGCCTGTAAAAAGCAAAGTATATGGCAGGGCTCTAGACTTTTTAGTAACAAACCATAGAACTAATCTGCACGAATTGGCCAAAATGGATGAAAGATTTAATGATTCAAAAAGTATAGATAATGGTGCCAGATATCTCAGGCAGTTATATAACCGATTTAGAGATTGGGATTTAGCTCTAAAAGCGTATAATGTAGGACCAAACCACAGAGAATTTCACAGAATAAAATCAAGATATCCTCAAATAGTGAAAAAGTATCAAGAATATTGGAATAAAAGAAATAGAACATTGCAAGAATTAGCTTACTCTTCAAGCAATACACCAAATAATCTATAAAAGAAAGATATTTAAAGAAAAATGAATTTATCTTTTTTGAAAAGAGGTGCAAGTATGCAAATTCATATAGAAAAAAAACATCTATACATATTCTTATCGATCACTATTTTGCTATTCAGTTCTTTATATGTAATCGCTCAAACATTTACAAGCCCTGCATGGGATACATCAAAGCAGAGTCACAATGTTCTTTATACAAATATAATCACCTCTAAGGCAGCAACACCTAGAATCGTGAAAGTAGAGGGAGATTTAGAGATAACAAGTGGAAGTGGAATTACATTGGGTGGCGTTAAGCAAACAAGTTGGCCAACTGGAGGAAGTCCACTGCCATCATCTAGGTGTATAGTGACATCTTTCAGTAAATCAGCTGCTATAACTACTGATACCGATACAGTGTGTAACCCAACACCTAATCTAGTTACTGATCCTGGTTTTGGAGATATAACTAATTTTTGTGTTATCCCTTCAGATGTATTCCCTCCTTCAACAACCACTTTTAGAGATGTTGTCCTGACTTGGTGTAATGCTAGAACAGGTGCTGGTTGCTTAGTAGAACTAGGTCAGACCTACGATGTAGATGTTTATGGTCTCTCATATATAGATGATGCTATATCGGGGGTATATACTAGTGGAGGAGCAGGAGAAGTTGATCACTATGATTTGTATATCTCTGCAAGTACTTCTACAGGTTCATTTGACGGAGATGGGCAACTTGCACAATTTGTTGATGCAGGAAATGGAAATCCTTTACCTGCGTGGGATCCTTATGACCAGGAGTCTACAAATCTTCTTGCTACAAATGGATGCACATTTAGAGAAGAATTTGGTAATAATGACTGGAAGTTAGTATCATTTGGAGATGACTTATTCAATGATAGAGCATGTAGATTAACAATCTGTAAAAAATCTTAATCAAAAACCTTTAAAAACCTAATTTTCTAATTTTCTATTATGAAGCAAAAAGAACAAGAGCCACAAGAGGAAGTGTTAAGAGTTCCAACACCAAGAGGAATACAGGTCTTAGGTGTAGTAGAGCAAAGAGTCGGTGGCTCAAGGATGATAGTAAAATGCCTAGATGGCAAGCAAAGAAACTGCAGAATTCCAGGAAGATTAAAAAGAAAGTTATGGATAAGAGAAAATGACATAGTTATGGTTGAGCCATGGGAGTTTGATAAAGAAACAAAAGGAGATATTCTATTAAAATACAGACCGAACCAAGTTGATTGGTTAAAAAAGAATGGATATCTCAAAGGTCTAGAAAACGTAGAAGAATTCTAAAATGTTACAAGAAGGTTTAAAGATTCCAAAAAAACGAATCGCTGTTTTGATAGGAGAAAAAGGAAAAACAAAGAAAAAAATAGAGAGAGCAACGTCAACAAGAATAATAGTAAACTCAGAGGAAGGAGATGTAATAATAGAATCAGAAGAAAGCTTAAACATTTTCAATGCAAAGCCAATAATCCAGTCTATAGGTCGTGGTTTTAATCCAAGCATAGCACTAAGGTTGGCAGAGGAAGAGAATATGTTGGAAATAATAGATATAACAAACTTCTCAAAAAAATCTAAAAGAGATTTGATAAGATTAAAAGCGAGATTAATTGGAACAAATGGAAAAGCCCGAAAAATGATAGAAATGCTGACTCATACAGAAATATCAGTATATGGCAAAACAGTTTCAATAATAGGAGAGCAAGAAAATACTTATTTGGCAAAAAGAGCGATTCAAAATCTCTTGCAGGGTTCAAAACATGGAAATGTCTACGGTTTTATAGAAAGAAACAAAAGTAAATTAGATAAACATTTATAAACAAGTTCTTCACCCCAACAATATGCCCGTAGAAAAAACAATAACTGCAGAAGAATTAGCAAAAGGACAGAGGGAAATCTCAATATCAGAGTTCTTCGTTAAAAATAAGCATTTACTGGGTTTTGACAATCCAAGAAAAGCTCTTTTAACAACAATAAAAGAAGCAGTAGATAACAGTCTAACTTATGATATGCCCCTCATTATCAGAAAAAAAGGAAAAATTTCTTTAACTAAGATAGGAGAGTTAGTTGATGCAGAGTTAGAAAAGAACAAAACAAAAATTTGCATTTTGCGAGATGGTAGCCTAGAAAAGATTCCTGCGCAAGAAAGCATAGAGGCTCTCGCCTTTGACAAAAAAACATTAAAATTATCTTTCCATCCGATTTCAACATTATTTAGGCATAAGGTAAATAGTAAAATTTACAGGGTAACGCTTACATCAGGGAGATATGTAGACCTCACAGCTTATCATTCAGTTTTTACTATAGACAAAGGAGAAGTAATATCAGTTCCTACAGAGGCTCTTAAAATTGGAACACCACTCATTGTTCCTAGATCAAGCTGGAATAGCGATTACGCAATAAACGAGATAAACCTCATTGAAGAGCTTTTAATGCTTGATCCAGAACTTACTAAAAAAATATATCTTCACGGAATTAATAATATACTTACAGATAATATTATTAACCAACTTAGGGAAATTTTCCCAGAATCTAAAAAATATAGGATTAATGACTTCAGGAGATTCAACTATTTACCATTTAACATTCTTAGGAAGCTCAAGATAGATATCAACAGACTTTCAGATTCCCGTTTAGGATATTTGTATAGTCAACATAAGATGCCTGTGATCATAAATGCGGATAATAAGTTAGCAGAATTACTCGGATTCTACACCTCTGAGGGTTCTATGCTAAGCTCATTAAACAGAATTCATTTCTCTTTTGGCACACATGAGAAAGAAATGGTGAATTATCTAGCTGATTTGTTTGAAAAGGTTTTTAAAATCCACCCTAAAATAAAAAAAGCCCACAATACAGCATATAACGTCATCTCTAATTCAAGCATGATCTGTTTTGTATTTAAGCATATTTTTAAGGTGGGGGATTATGCAAATTCAAAAAGAATACCAGAGATTGTGCACAGTTTTAGTTATGATTTAAAATATTTATTTTTACTAGCATATCTTTCAGGTGATGGCTATCCAAGTAAAGAATTATTCAGTCTACTAAAACATAAAGGAGTATTGCCTGAACTAAGTATAGAAAAAATAACTTGCGCCACAGCAAGTTCAGAACTTTTTATAGGTTTACAATATTTGCTATCTTCTTTAGGTTTAAGTTACAGCACCGGCATGACAAATGAATCAGAACGGATTATTAATAATATTAAAACAAAGTATGGAAAAAGTTACCAAATTTACGTATACACAAGCGGCAAGGACAGCCATTTAAACCTCCTCCCGATTAAAGATACAATAATCGGCACAACAGATTCAAAACTTAGGTATTCTATAAACCGAGATAACCAGATTAATCTCTCATTTAAAGTTTTAAAAACAGGATTGTCCGCCAAAAACATAAGTATTTATAAAAATGTTAAAACACTTTTAGAAGGTGATCTTGGTGTTTTAAGAATTAAAAGTATAGAAGAAATTCAATACGATCGCGAATGGGTATATGATGTTTCTGTTCCAAATTGCGAGAATTTTGTTGCGGGTGCGGGAGCAATCCTTTGTCATAATTCATTAGATGCATGCGAGGAAGCGAGAATTGTCCCAGAGATAAATGTAGAAATAAAACCTATTTCTGAAGACCGTTTTATAGTAATAGTAGAAGATAATGGTCCTGGCATTGTGAGGGAGCAAATTCCGAATATTTTTGCTAAATTATTATATGGTTCAAAATTTCACAGATTGCGCTGCAGTCGTGGTCAGCAAGGATTGGGGATATCGGCATCTTCCATGTACGGTCAATTAACTACAGGAAAGCCAGCAAAAATAACTTCTAAAATAAATTCAAAAAAATTAGCTCATTATTTTGAATTAATAATTGATACAAAAACAAATGAGCCAAAAATAGTTCATGAAAATGATTTTGAATGGTCAGAGAAAAAAACAGGAACAAAAGTTGAAATAGAGCTAATTGCAAAATATCAAAAAGGAAATCAAAGTGTGGACCAATACTTAAAGCAGACAGCAATTGTCAATCCTCATCTATCTCTAACTTACATTAATCCAGAGGGAGAAAAAATAGAATTTCCAAGAGCAACAAATCAATTGCCTAAAGAGCCCAAAGAAATAAAGCCTCATCCTCATGGTATTGAGCTTGGCATTTTAATAAAAATGCTTCACGATACAGAAGCCAAGACTTTACAAAGTTTCTTACAAAATGATTTCTGTAGAATTAGTGCAAAAGTTGCTAAAGAAGTATGCGAAAAATCAAGTCTAGATTGCGGCGCAAGACCTGAGCGAATTGCAATGCAGGAAGCTGAAATACTTTACAAATCTTTAAACGCTACAAAAATAATGTCTCCTCCAACAGACTGTGTCACGCCAATAGGGGAAGAATTAATAATTAAAGGTTTGAAAAAAGAAGTAGATGCTGAATTTTACACTGCAGTATCAAGACCCCCGAATGTTTATCGTGGTAATCCTTTTGTTGTAGAATTGGGTCTAGCGTATGGAGGGTCATTAGACTCAAACGAATTGGTAAAGCTCTACAGATTTGCAAACAGAGTTCCTTTACTCTACCAGTTAAGTGCATGTGCAACAACTAAATCTGTTGTATCAACTGTTTGGAGGAATTACGGTTTATCTCAAAGCAAAGGCGCATTGCCTGTTGGTCCAGTAGTAATTTTAATTCATGTAGCTTCAGTATGGGTTCCTTTTACATCAGAAAGCAAGGAAGCAATAGCCCATTATCCAGAAATACTCAAGGAATTGAAATTAGCTCTGCAAGAAGTAGGAAGGAAATTAGCAACATACATAAGAAAGAATGTGAGGGCAAAAGAGCAAAGAGAGCGTGCAAATTTATTCGAGAAATACATTCCTGAGTTAGCATCTTCATTAAGTATACTGTCTGGTGAAAAGAAAGAGGTTATTAAAGAGCATCTGGAAAAGAAATTAAAGAAGGAGCTTCCATTATTGCTAGGAGAGGTTAAACAAGTAAAAAATGAAAAAAACACAGACAAAGAATAATCCAAAACTTACACTCGAGCAACTGGGCAAAAATCTTGTACAGCAGGTAAAATCAATGAAAAATCCAGAGATTACCCTGCCGATTAGAGCCCTATCAAACATAGAATACAATAAAAAAACTGGAACATTGCAGCTTGGAAGCAAAGAGGGGAAAAGAAGTTTCTTCAATCTTGGTCATGCAAAAAAATTCCTGCAAACAGTTGAAGTAGCAAGCATCCTAAAAAAAGAATTATTAGATACTGGGAAGCATGAGCATCTTAGAGGAGTTTTTTACATAACAAAGAGAACAATCCCTGGAACTAATATTAATATTGTAGACGAGCAAGTTGAATCTGACAAAGTAATTGAAGACCTTGAGGTTATAACCGGTTTATCAAGAGAACAATTGCATGTGTCAGCAAATAAGATGGGCAGCATGGTTGGAAATGTCAGTTTAATAGACAGCGGAGATACAATAGACTGCTCTAAGCTTGGTCGAGGAGGTTATTCTATCCCTTCTATCACAGATGAATTGCAGTTTAAAAAGATAAATGCTAAATTTGTGTTATACATGGAGAAAGCAGCAATATTTGAAAGATTGAATGAAGACAAGTTCTGGCAGAAAAATGGTTGCATCTTAATAACAAGCCAGGGTCAAACTACCCGGGGAATCAGGAGGTTATTGCAAAGGCTCGCAGAAGAAGGAAATTTGCCAATTTATGTTCTCTGTGATGGAGATGTTTATGGTGCATATATCTACTCTGTAGTAAAATATGGTTCTATCGCTTTGGCGCATGCATCTGAAAGATTGACAATTCCTTCAGTCAAATACATTGGCATTACTATGGACGATATAGTTAAGTACGATCTAAAAAAACAGTTAATTAAATTGGATGAAAAAGATTTAGCAAGAATAAAACAGGTCTCGCAATATGAATGGTTTAAGGATAATAAAGAGTGGCAGAAGCAGTTTAAAATGATGAAAGAGTTTAATGGCAAAGTAGAAATTCAGGCTTTGGCGACAAAGGGTGTAAGCTTTATAAGCGAGATTTATTTGCCGCAGAAAATAAAAAATAAAGATTTTATTGATTAATTATGCCTATTGTAATGCCTCTGTTTATAGACAATAATACTTTTATATAAACCTAAAATAAATTCTGCATGGCTAATTTAAATGTATTGTCAGATAGATATGCAGCGTATGCGATAAATGATATTTTTTCAGAAAGAGGCAGGATCCTCTGTGAAAGAGACTTGTGGATTGCAGTAATGAAATCTCAAAGAGAGTTAGGTTTAAACATTCCTTCTGAGGTTATAGAACAATGTGAAGCGGCAAAAGGAGACATTGATCTGGAGTTTATTGAAAGAAGGGAAAAAGAGACAAGGCATGACGTCAAAGCAAGAATAGAGGCTTTCATTATAGCAGCAGGTACAGAAGAGCATATCCATAGAGGTATGACGAGCAGAGACTTAACAGACAATGTTGAACAAATGCAGGTAAAGAGAGCTTCAGAGATTGTGTTTGGAAAATATGTATCAATATTAAGGCACATGGTTGATAAAGCTGATGAATACAAAGACATTATACTTGTAGCTAGAACACATCATCAGGCAGCACAACCAACACTGCTAGGCAGGAGGTTCTCGATGTGGGCTGAAGAATTAATTATACTATTAGGGGAGTTTAGATCATTTGTAGACAATTATCCTTTAAGAGGTATAAAAGGTCCAGTGGGAACGCAGTTCGATATGCTTACTCTTTTGGGAAGCATGGAAAAAGTAGAGACTCTTGAACAGAGAGTAGCGCACCATTTGGGGTTTAGCATAACATTAGATTCACCTGGTCAGATATATCCAAGATCCTTGGATTTTAGCCTGTTATCAAAGCTTGCTTCACTAGGCGCCCCATGTGGGAATTTTGCTATAAGTATGAGGTTAATGTCAGGATATGAATTAGTCACAGAAGGGTTTAAAGAAGGACAAGTGGGCTCAAGCGCAATGCCTCATAAGATGAACACAAGAAGTTCAGAAAGAATGTGCGGATTTTCAACCTTGCTAAAGATGTACTCTGATGGCGCATCAAGAATATCTGGAGATCAATGGGAAGAAGGGGATGTTTCAGAATCTGTTGTAAGAAGGGTAATCCTTCCAGATCCATTCTATGCTTCAGATGGATTATGTGAAACAACACTAACAGTATTAAATGAAATGGGAGTATATCCTTTGGTGATAAGCGCAGAAGTTGACAGATATTTGCCTTTCTTAGCTACAACTGAACTTTTAACTATGGCTACAACTAGAGGAATAGGAAGGGAAAGATCTCACGCAGTAATAAAAAAACATTCTGTCGCAGAAGCATTAAGCATGAGAGAACAAGGAAGACCTCCTTCTCTTGCAAGAGCTTTGGCTGAAGATCCAGAATTTAGACAAGTAGGTATTACTGAAAAGATGATTAATGTAGTACTTCAAGACAAGGAGCATTTCATAGGAAGCGCAAGAAGACAAATAGCTAGTATAGAATCAAGAGCAAGAGAATTATTTATTAATGAATACACAGAAGCAGCAAGATACGAGCCAGAACCAATAAAGTAAGACTAGATAATTCTAAACGCTTTTCGAAATGTTTTTATAACTACTTCTAAGGTCTTTCTTCATGAGAATAATACCTATAATAGGGGCATTAATTGCATTTGCTATAGTGTTGTTCTTTATTCCAAGATTAATAAAATATCTGAAGAATATTGGCTTAGTAGTAAAAGACCAGAATAAGCAAGACAAGCCCCTTGTCCCGGTTTCAGCAGGCCTAGTTGTTGTAGGAGGAGCCATAGGAGGGTTAATGAGTTATATTTTTATTCAAACATTTTTCTACAAAGATACTTCTCCATTGCTTTTAACTTTTGCATCAGTAACCTCTCTTTTGCTTGTTACTCTAGTAGGTTTTATTGACGATTTGTTAATTAATAGATCAAAAGACAGGTCTTCTGGGTTAAAACAATGGCAGAAGCCTTTATTGACGGCGGCAGGAGCGCTTCCTTTAATGGTCGTTAATGCCGGTACTTCCATAATGTGGTTTCCATTTATAGGTGAAGTTGATTTTGGTTTGATTTATCCTTTAATTTTAATTCCTTTAATATTCATAGGCTCTTCAAATATGGTGAATCTGTTAGCAGGATTTAACGGTTTAGAAGCAGGTTTAGGCCTGATTTACATAGGAAATCTGGGTTTATATGCATATATTAACACCAGGCATTTAGCAGCATTAATTGCAGCAGTAACATTCGCAGCTTTGCTGGCATTCTATTATTACAACAAGTATCCTGCGAAAATCTTTCCTGGAGATTCATTAACTTATTTCTTAGGTGCAGCACTTGCAACAATAGCAATTGTAGGTAACATAGAAAAAGCAGCATTAATAGTTTCAATACCTTTCTTCATAGAGTTTTTCTTGAAATCTAGGGGCAGGTTCAAAAAACAGAGTTATGGATTTTATGAAAACGGAAAAGTAAAGTCTCTCTATGACAAAATTTATTCAATCCCTCATTTTTTTACAATAAAAGGAAAGTTTACAGAAAAGCAGGTAGTCTATCTTATCATGCTTATAGAATTAGCTTTTGCAGGTTTGGTGTGGGTGATCTAAGTGATAGCTAAAGTTAAGTCTATTTTATTAAAAGGATATTCAAAAGACAAGAGTTTAGTAAGGGACAGTATCATACTGCTAACAGCTACAATGATTTTAAATCTAATGGGGTTTGTATTCCATTTTTACATGGGCAGGGCATTAGGCCCAAGCAGTTACGGGGTCTTAGGTGCACTATTGTCTTTACTATTCTTGTTAGTTGTTCCAACAGTTACAATCCAGACAACATTAACAAAATTTGTCTCAGAGTTAAATGCAGAAAAGCAATATCCAAAGGTAAAATATTTACTGGTAAACGCAATGAAAGCTTTTTTTCTTGTCTCAGTTATAGGGCTTGTGATATACCTTCTGCTTAGCAGGGCAATAGCTTCATTCCTTCATATTTCTGTAACACCAGTTATTATTTTAGGAGGATTTCTCGTTTTCGCATTGCTTCTTCCAGTATCAAGAGGGGTAATGCAAGGTATGCAGTGGTTTAAGAATTTAGGAATAAACATGACATTTGAAGGAATTTCAAAAGTAGTAATAGGTATAGTCTTAGTGATAATAGGGTTAGGGGTTAATGGAGCAGCTTTAGCGATATTCTTGGCATTTATGTTCTCTTTTTTTATAACATACTTTCCTTTAAAAAAGATTTTGATTCATAAGGCAGAAAAATATTCTTTAAAACCAGTTTATGCATATCTTTTGCCTGTAACTCTGACATTATTGCTTCTTACCTCTTTTTACAGCATTGACATATTATTAGTCAAGCATTTTTTTGACTCAGCTTCTGCAGGCCACTATGCAGCAGTTTCTCTGATCGGCAAAACTGTATTCTTCGCAACTATTGCAATAACCCAGGTAATGTTCCCAAAAGTTTCAGAAATGTATAAGCAAAAAAAGCCCTATAAAAAGTTTCTAACAAAATCCTTGTTGCTGATTTCTCTTATAGGAGTACCAATGTGCATAGTTTACTTCCTTATTCCGGAAATAGCAGTAAAAATCTTCTTTGGAAGCGATTATCTTGATGCAGCAAACATTCTCTGGAAATTCGCAGTTTTTATGCTTTTATTTTCATTTACCTATGCTATATCAATGTACAATCTCTCTATAAATAGGCTTAAATTCCTTTTTATCTTAGGATTTTTCAGTTTATCAGAAGCTGTATTAATATGGTTTTATCACGCAAGCTTATTGCAAATAGTAAATTTGTTAATAGGTATAGGATTTGCAATGTCACTCACAATGTTCATCACAACAATCTTGAGAAAGAATGAATACTAATCTATCAATAATTATACCTGCATACAATGAAGAAAAAAGAATTCTAAAGACCTTGCAAGAGTATATAAACTATTTAAGAGGAAAAATAAATTTTGAAATCCTGGTTGTTATTAACGGATGTACAGACAATACACTAAGTGTTGTTTCTCAGATAGCAAGGAAAAACAAAGAAATAAAATATATTGATGTAGGAAAAGTTGCAAGCAAGGGGGCAGCAGTTCTTGAAGGATTTAAAAGAGTAGAATCAGATTTAATTGGGTTTGTAGATGCGGATTTGGCTACAAAACCAGGTGCATTCTACGATCTAGTGAAAAATATTAAGGATTATGACGCAATCATAGCATCTAGATGGATAAAAGGCGCAAAAATGGATCATCGCCAGCCTCTCACAAGAATAATTGCAGGCAGGGCATTTAACATTTTAGTGAATGTATTTTTCAATTTAAAGATTAAGGATACACAATGTGGTGCAAAGTTATTTAAAAAGCATGTGGTAAAAGCAATATTGCCAAGCATGGGCAAAACAACAGGATGGGCGTTTGACGTAAACTTGCTGTATGCAATAAAAAGAAATCATTTCAAGACAAAAGAGATTCCCACTGTCTGGAACGAGCCAGGAGGCTCCCATTTAAATCTCAAAACAATCTTTGAAATGTTTCTCGCAATTATCAGGTTAAGACTGATCTATTCTCGATTCAAGTTTATCGTAACACTATACAACAAGGTAAAAAATGTCATATAAATTTTCAATAGTCATAGCTTTGGCGCCAGAGAGGAAAATAGAAGTTCTAGATTCTTTAAAATCAACAGGCTATGACCCTAAAAAATATGAGATCATAGTTGAAACAGGAAAAAATCCATCTGAAAACCGCAATAAGGGGATACAAAAAGCAAAAGGGGAGATAATAGCTTTCATTGATGATGACGCTATAGTTGATAAAAATATTCTTAAAAATGCAGAGGAATTTTTTAATAATCACAAAGAAATAGATGTAGTTGGTGGTCCGCAATTAACGCCTCAAAATGATGGGTTCTTTGCCAAAGCTACAGGGCATGCCCTTTCTTCATTTTTCGGTGCGTATACAATGAGAAACAGGTACAAAACAGGAGAGTTAAATCTTGATGCAGATGAAGACAGCTTAACTTCAGCAAACTTTTTTGTGAGAAGAAAAGTGTTCAAAAGAATAAAAGGTTTTGATCCTCTGTTGTTTCCAGGAGAAGATCCGGAATTAATAACTAGAATGAAGCAAAATGGGATAAAAGTGGCCTTCTCTCCTTCTCTTATAATATATCACAGAAGAAGAAGTGATTATTACCTTTTCTGCAAGCAAATCTTTCGGTATGGCCAAGTAAGAGTATTAAAAGAAAGAATAAACAAAAAGAAGATAGGCATAGTTTTTCTCATCCCGCCTTTGTTTACTATATACTTCCTCTTAGTAATCCCTTTGGGTTTAATCCACAAAATATTTTTATTTCCTCTTGCTCTTTATACACTCATAGCCATTATATTTTCATTATCAATTTCTTTAAGAAAAAATATTCTCTACTTCCCAATACTCCCCTTTATTTTCCTCTCCATCCACCTTTCTTACGGATTAGGCATACTCTATTCAATGCTAAAGAAATAGATTTAAATAGCTTTTAATGCTGATATCTTCATGAAAATTCTCTTTATTGCTCCTGCAACTGAATTTGGAGCTTACCCTCCATTAGGTATAATCAGCGTAGCCTCTTATATAAGGGAAAAGGGGTTTGATGTATCTGTAATAGACTATTCTGGATTGAAAATAACAAAAGATAAGGTAAAAAAAGATATTTCTAAATTCAATCCAGACTTAGTAGCTGTAGGGGTTCTAACGGGTCCAGGATTAACAAGAGCAATAATGGTAAGTGACATTGCTAAGGAGCTTGGTAAAAAAGTTGTATGGGGAGGTCCTCACTCAACTATCTTGCCTCATTTAACATTAAGCCACCCAACAATAGACGCAGTAATAATAGGGGAAGGAGAATATGCATTAGAAGAATATTTAGCTTATCTTAATGGAAATGCTCAAGAACCAAAAGGAATGGGATTAAAAATAAATGGAAAAGTAAAAATAACTCCCCCACAGGACAAATTTATAGACATAGAATCAAAGCCTATGCCTGCATGGGATTTAATCAAAGATATAGACAAATATTTTCCTTATTCTAAGCACAATTACGTTTTGCTAGAATCAAATCGTGGTTGTCCTTACAAATGCGGCTTCTGTCATCATGCAAATGAAGATGTAAAAAGTTACGGTGGAAAATTCAGGAATATAAGTGCTAAAAGGATTCTAGAGCAGTTTGATTATGTAAAAAGCTTGACGAAAAAGCATATTTCAAGAATGGATGTTGGAGGGGACATGCATTTAACTAATCAGTCATTTACAGAGCAGTTTGTAAAAGAGATAAAAGAATCAGGAAGAAAAGTTGGATGGCACACAGTAAGCAGGTTTGACGTCATGACAGAAAAAATGGTGGATTTAATCGCAGATGCAGGCTGTGAAGGAATAATGCTTGGCTGCGAGTCAGGAAGCCCAAGAATCCAGAAAATGCTCGGCAAAACCATAAACTTAGAAAAGGCAAAAAAAATCACTAAAAAACTTAGAGACAGTGGAGTTATGGTTACAGTTACCTACATGATGGGGCACCCAGATGAAACTTTAGGAGAAATAAACTTAACAAAAAAATTCATGAAAGGGATTTCAGCAGATCAGAATTTATTGCAAATTTACAGGCCTTTTCCCGGCACACCTTATTTTGATTTATGCTTGAGGGAGCACAAATTGGAAATGCCAAAATCATTAAAAGAATATGTCACTTTTGGAGTTCTAGGCCATCATGCAAATATTTCAAAAGTTCCTATCTCAGTTTTGTGGAGTGAATTCTACAAAGAAAATGCATATGAGCAGACAAGATACTTCATCAATCAGCAAAGATTCTTCTTAAGAAGGCAAATGTACGATCAATTTTTCGACCATTTCAAAAATAATAAATTTACTTTCAAATTAAAAGAATTTTTAACTGTATCTGCAAGATGATCGCCATAACAGGGGCAACAGGGTTTCTGGGAAGGCATTTGATAGCAAAGTTAAAAGGAAAACCAGTAAAATGCCTGATTAGAAAAGAATATCCTAGATTTAAAGTAAATATTACTAAAGGAGATCTTGCAGATAAAAAGGCATTAGAATCATTTACTAAAAATGCAAAAGTTGTTATCCATTTAGCAGCTGCGATAGACCCTAAGGACAAGGAAGAATATCAAAAAGTCAACGTAGAAGGAACAAGGAATCTTATAGAAGCCTGCAAAAAAAATAAAGTAAGAAGGATAATTTTTGTAAGTTCTATGGCATCCACAAAAACACATCTGGATGATTATGGTAAAAGCAAATCAGAAGCAGAAAGATTACTGCTAAACTCTGGTTTGGAGCTCACAATTTTAAGGCCATCTTTCATTTATGGGAAAGACAGCAACAGCATGGAAAAATTGTTGAGTTTTCTCCACAAGTTTAAAGTAATCCCTATTGTGGGGGATGGAGAATACAAATTCAGGCCGGTTCATGTAGACGATGTAGTAAACGCTATTCTCTCATGCATTAACAACAAGAAATCCATAAATAAAGCATATGATATCCTAGGAAAAACAGAATTAACCTTTAATGAGTTTATAGATACAGTTTGTAAAAAATATAACATTAGAAAGCGAAAAGTTCATATACCTTTGTCCATCTGCTTGCCTATAAGCTCAATAGGTTCTCTAGTAACTAAAAATTTTCCATTAAAGAGAACCTTTGTATTAAGCGTTAAATCTGGCACAACAGGAAGTATAAAGCCTGCAGAAAGAGATTTAAATTATAAACCTATGAGTTTTATAAAGGGGTTAAATAAATAATGCTATATACTCATATTCTTAGGAGAAGTATTTCATGGAGGTATCCACAGAGAGTCCTAGAAAATGCATGGTATGCAATGCGCTCCGCTCCAACAGCTCCAACACCATTTAAGTTGAAACTAGAAAACACAACTGTTTGCAATTTAAGATGTAACATGTGCCCACATGGAGTTGGTTTGAAGAGGCCAATAGGGTCTTTATCCTATGAAAACTACAGGCATATTTTTGACCAGATTTATCCCTGTTACTTAAACTTAACAGGAATAGGAGAACCTTTCCTTAATAAAGACATCTTTAAAATAATCACGCATGCAAGATCAAAAAGAACATTTGTAAAGATTGATACAAATGCTACTTTATTGAACAGGGAAAATGGAATAAAGATGTTAAATGCTTCTCCTAGCATATTATCAATTTCAATTGATGGCATGAAAAAAGAAACATTTGAAAAAATAAGAGTAAGGGCAAATTTTGAAACAGTTATTAAAAATACAGAAGACTTTGTCAAATTAAAGAAAGAATTGAAAAAAGAAGACACGAAAATCCATACTTTCATGGTTGTCCAGCAGGAAAACTTAATGCAGCTTCCAGAATATCTAAGATGGGCAGACAAGATTGGGGTTGATTCAATAAATGGAACTTTCGTTATTCGTTTAGGCATGAATGAAAATAAAGAGATTGGCTTGGATTCTTGCTCTCCAGAAGATGTTAAAAAAGTAAGGAAAGAAACTATAGAGGCATTGAAGGAAATAAAGACTGAGGTGAGAATAGGAAACTTAGTTAACTTCCTCTATAACTTTGAAAATATTAAAGGGGAAAGTGTAAATAAAGGCCATAATATGATGTCAGCATGCTTCTTGCCTTGGTATACCCCTTATATTACCTGGGATGGCAATGTATGCCCATGTGATTTTTACGCTGAAAATGAAATAGTCTTTGGCAATGTTTTTGAGGAGCCTTTCATGAAAATATGGAACAATGAAAAAGCTCAAGCATTCAGAAAGCAATTAATCAAAAAAAGAGTGGGCATTTGCGCATCCTGTGGTGTAAATGAAAGCGTTCTTTATGAGAAATACAAATTCATCAACAAAATACCAATAGTGCAGAAATTAACCCATAGAAAGCATTAAAATTCTTATTTTTCTATTATTCATATGAAATTGCCAACAATTAGTTTTATTATCCCAACTTATAATGATAAGGTTCTTGTAAAACGCTGTTTAGACTCAATTCTCTCTCAAAAATACCCGAAAAACAAGATTGAAATTATCACAATAGATGGTGGAAGCACAGATGGAACTTTGGAATTACTAAAAAAATATCCTGTTAAACTTTTGCATAATAAAAAAAGATTCCCTGAGGGCAAGGGCATGGGAAAAGATCAGGCAGTTCAAAAAGCAAAAAATGAATTAATAGCATTTGTAGACCAGGACAATGAAGTTCAAGGCGTTTCTTGGCTTTTAAACATGGTTGAGCCTTTAACGAAAGACAAAGAAATTTTTGGTGTAGCTTGCAAATTAAAAGTAAAAAAAGAGGATAATATCACTAATAGATACTTAAGTTTGGTCGGTACAGATCCTTTTGCAGTTTATAGATCTATAGAAGGAAGAATGGCTTTAAATAAAATCAAATTAAAGGATGAAGAAAAATACTATACCTACAAAATAAAAACTGAAAATTGCTTATGTACTGGAGGCAATTGTTTCATAGTAAGAAAAAAACTTTTAGATGACATTGGGGGCTATACTCAGGATGTAGAAATGATTTACAGATTAGCAGAAAAAGAAAAAAACAAGTTGGCAATACCAAAACATGCTTATACACACCATGCAACAGTAACTTCATTTTCCCAATTTTTAAGAAAAAGGCATTACTGGGCAGCGCATCAGAGGTCTAAGAACATTGAAAACAGAAATTATTCATGGGAGCCAAGAACATTTAATGAATACAGAATATTTATTCTGTTCCTGATAAAATCATTAACAATATTGCCGAATTTTATCGTTTCTGTTAATAATTATTTAAAAACAAAAGAAAAAGCATGGCTATTGCATGCTCCATCTGTTTTCCTAATAACATTAATTTATGGAAAGGTATGGATTCAAGATAAATTCAGAAAACTTATATAGGACTAATGTTTATAGAATAAAATGAATAAAAAGACAAGAGTTCTTTTTGTAATTCCTCCATTAAGAGGTGATTTAAGAGCAGGAATCAGAAATGTAAAAATTCCTTTAGGTGCAGCTTACTTGGCAGCATACCTAGAAAAACAAGGCTTCTTTGTCAGGATTATAGATGCTCTGGCATATTATGATCAAGTTAAAAAAATAGGAAAAAACATGTATCATGTTGGTTTAGACTATCCAGAAATAGAAAAAAGAATGAAAGAAATTATGCCTGATGTTGTGGGTATTAACTGTGGTTACACAGCTTATGAGCAGGATGCTTTTGAAATAGCAGATTTGGCTAAAAAACTCAATCCAAATTGCTTAGTTGTTTTTGGGGGGGCTCATTCCTCAGCAAATCCTTCATCAGTATTAAAAAATCCAAATGTTGATCTTATCGTTTATGGAGAAGGTGAATTTACATTTAATGAAGTAGTTTCAAAATATGAAAATAAAGAATCTTTAACAGAAATAGAAGGAACAATAATTAGAGGTAAAGAAGGTCCAATAAAAAACAAGCCCAGAGAATTCATAAAAAATTTAGATGAACTTCCATTTCCAGCTCGCCATCTATTGCCTATGGAGCGTTATATTAAACATCCTGATAGCATTTTATGGGCAATGAGAGAAAGAAGCACGGATATTATCACAAGCAGGGGTTGTCCTCAACACTGCTCCTTCTGCTCAATTTTTACAGTATGGGGAAGGGTTTGGAGAAGTAGATCCCCTAAGAATGTAGTAGATGAAATAGAGCATATAGTTAAAAATTATAATGTAAGGCAATTCAGAATTCAAGATGACAATCTAGCTGTTTCTTCTAAAAGAATAAAGGAAATCTGTGAAGAAATAATAAAAAGAAAGCTGGACATTAAGTGGTATACACCTAATGGTATTGCTATTTGGACTCTAAATGAGGAAATATTAACTTTAATGAAGAAAGCTGGTTATTACTTGGCCATTTTTGGGATTGAATCAGGAAATGAAGAAACTCTGAAATATATTGACAAGCCTATAAACTTAAAGTATGCTAAAAAAATAATAAAAACTTGTCATAAACTTGGTATCTGGACTTGCTCAACTTTTCTTATTGGATTTCCACATGAAACTAAAAAACACATTAGAGATACAATTGAATTTGCTAAAAGTTCAGGATTAGATTTTGCACAATTTTATGTAGCTCAGCCTTATGCTGGAACTCCTCTTTATGAGAGGTTTGAAAAAGAAGGCTTGCTTGACGAAGGAATAAAAGGGTCAAGTAGCTTAGGTGCATCTCAATACAGAACACATTACTTTACTGGAAGCCAATTACAAGAGATACAAAGGCAGGCTTATGCAGAATTTATGAGCCACAAAATGAAATCCTTGACAAGCCCGAGATTTATTATGGATAATGTTTTAACAAAAAATAGGTCTCTTGAAGAAATTAGGTATAGTGCTAAAATTGTTAAAAATTTAGTCAATCAAAAAGTTAGTTCTGTATTCATTAAAGATGAGGATGATTTAGCTTAGTTAAGGATATTGTTTTTCTCTTCTAGGGGCCCAGTATCCTTCATTCCTATCTCCAATCCATTCCTTTCTAGCATCTCTTGGAATAGTTCCATGAAAGCTTGCTCTTGCTGTGCATCCACTACTATCTCCCCATTTGACAGTTCCATCTACAGTAACAGACCCATCTGGATTTTCTCTCTTGTTAGGATAAAGAATTTTAAAAGAACCATCAGTAGCATGTATAACTCCTTTTCTCTCTTCAACAGTTGCATCCCTTGGAAAATCATTCCTCACAGTATCTTCAACACGAGGTTCATCTCTTCTTCCATCATTTAGTTCATTCATTTTAGTTAATAGAATAAACAACTTTTTAAGGTTTTCTATTTATACTACTTATAAGAGAGAAAAAAGAGGAATAATTTAGTAGAAATTAAAATGTTTGAAAAACAAATAGGTATATTATACGCTGAATTTCAAGAAGCCTTAGCTAGGGGGGATAAGCTAAGTGTAAGACAATACTTAGAATCGGTTTTTGAATTAAGGGATGAACTGGATAGGTTAGTTCTTCCGCAATTAGGTGTAGACTCAGCTAACTTAGCTACACAAAATATTATGAGGTTCAAAGGATATGGTCCTGGCAATTTAATGCCGAATAGTGGTGTTAGAGGGATGGTCCCTATGGGGGTTGATAATACTCATGGGCCTGATTACGAGCCGCACTGGATATTATTACAACGCAGAGGAGACGGTGGAGAATGGGGGATACCTTCGGGATTTGTAAATGCAGATGACACTGATGAAGCCTCAGCTTTTATAAGAGAAGCGAGAGAAGAATTGGGAATAACTATAACTGGGATAGAAATGATAGCGAGAACGAGTAATTTGGCTAGATGTACTCACACATACCCTAACGGAGATAGGATAATAGGAAGGGATAATCTTTACAGAGTTATATCATACGAAGGAAACCCAAATCTAACAAGGGACACAGAACAAGAAGGGTTGGAATTAAATTCTTTAATATAGATCATTTGCCAGAACATTTCGTAGAGATGCATAGATATCCAGTAGAATTGTTTAAACAACACTTAGAGACTGGAAAATTCATTATGGGATAATCCCCCTTCTTTAATATTTAATCTTATAAACCATAATAATAGGTCTCTGTTCTTGGTTTGTAATAGGTTTTCCTTCAGCATCAAATGCAGCAACAGGCTCAAATCTTTCAGGATATTTTCCAGGATATTCATAAGTCCAAGGTAAAGATTGAAAGTACCCAGTAACAACTAAATAAGCAGGTTTCAGCTCATTAATAACTTCAAATGTTCCATTATCATAAAGACCAAAACTTCTCGTAGGTCTATCAGCCCAATAAGTCATCTCAGCATGAATATTATTGCTTAAAACCCATTGTCCTTTTTGGCTATTAGCTTTAATCCATTCCGCAGCGCTTTTAATACCTGCTTGATCATTTTTCTGACCATTTAAAATAGCACTAGCCTGTGCAATCTGAGAGACAGACCCAATAAACAATAAAATTCCTAAAATTGTAACAACAGCTATTGAAGAATGCTTTTTGAAAGTTTCATATATCCAAACTATCCCTCTGGCAACAACTAAAAATATCGCAGGAGCAGCAAACATCTGCCACCTCGGATCTCCTATATCCCTTTGTATAACCACAAAAAACAGAATGGTGACAAGAATCATTAAAATAGTCATCAAATCAGCGTTCAATTCTTTGCTTTTATTTTTGACAACTATATCAATACCTAAAAGAAACTTCAAGCTAATAACCAATCCAACAAAAAATAAAATATAAAATATGTAGTCTTGTCCAGAAGTAAAAAATAGCGAAGGGGATAGGTAGATTTTAATCACAGAAAAAACATTCCATGCTAGAGGTTTAGCAGCCGCTGCCTCTGCTCCCGCTCCATATTGTCCTAGCCAAGCCAGAAAATTTCCATAATGAAACTTGCTCCAGATAAGATAAGGCAGAACAGCTAAAAAAGTAAATAGCCCAGCATACCCGATTTGCTTGTGTTTAAGAAATCTATACTGCTCTGTAATAATTAAATAAATCCCTATAATCCCTATAATAAGTAGATTTGACAGTCTAGTCATAAATCCTAAACCTAAAAATATTCCAGTTAAAAATAAATAAAAAGTATTTTTCTTTTCCTCAGTTACATATCCTTTCCAGAAAAAGTAAATGGCAGCCAATCCTAAAGCACCAGCCAATAAATCAGAATGCGCCCTTGCAATATTAACCAAAAACATCCATGAAACGCTGGCTAATAAGGCAGCAATCAACCCAACTTTTTTGTCATAAAGTTCTTTTCCCAATAAATAAGTAAAAAAAACAATAAACAGCGAAGGAACAACAACAGTGAAGAATCTTACCATTAACTCATTAAATCCAAGCTTGAAGAACAAAGCTATTAACACCATAAAAAATGGGGGTCTAGCAGCCTCAACAGCCCATAATGTCTCTCCAAAAGCCCAGTATCTTCCAGAAGCCAAATATGTAGCCTCATCCCACCATAAAGATAATGCATTAATATCAAAATACTTTATTCTCAAAATAAAAGCAAAAAGTAAAATAACTGCAAATAATATATTGTACTTATCTTTAAACCAGTCACTAATTATTTTTTTTCTTTCTTCAAAGGACAGCATAAAAGTTTTAAGAAAATAGATTTTAAAAGGATTTGCTATTTAATAGCTTATTACTTGAATTCCTTTTATCTTTTCAAAGTGTTTTTTATTTTTAGTTAGAATTTTATTGATACCATTAGCTAAATAAATTCCTGCAATAGTGCAGTCAAATAGTCCAATAATTTTACCTGTTTTCTTCAGGTGCCATAAAACCTCAGAAGATTTTTTACTAGAATTCCTGTCTAATTCAAAAATTAAAAAAGAATCAAAAAATCCATCATAAAAAATTTCTTCTTTTTTATAGGAAACATTAGACAGGTCTAAACCGAACATTATTTCTGAGTAAATTATAATATTAAGAGCTAATGGTTCATTTATCTTTTCTAAAGCAGTTTTAAGAGAATTGTCTCCCTTAAAGAAATCAATAACGGACGAACTATCAAGCCCAATCATTTCCTAGATCTCTCCATATATTCAGTAGTTTCTTTTATCCTTTTTTCAAAAGAGTTCCTAAACTCTTTCATTCTCTTTTCCTTTGCTTCCCAATCAATATTCGCATCCTTGAGAGCTCCAAAAAACCTCATAACATCATTTTTATTTCCCCTTTCTCTTTTAAATTCTAAAATAACATCTGAAAAACTTTTATTCTCTATTTTGAATTTGCTCAAGAAGTCATAAGCTTCCTTTTTAATTGAAATATTTATGCTTGTCATATGTACTCATACTATGTACCCATATATAAATATTTCTATCTCTGGCTATTCTCAAAAATGTATCTTGCTGCATCTAATAAATTATCTGCAGTATAATTTGGAGTAATACTAAAATTACCATCTTTTCCACCTTTTCCAGTTCTAACTAACACTGTTCTGCATCCAGCTATCCTTCCCATTTCAATATCATCTGTTTTATCTCCAATAACCCAGCTTTTCGATAAATCTATTCCAAACTCTCTGGCAGCTTGCTCTAACATTCCTATTTTTGGTTTTCTGCATTCACAATCAATTCTGTATATTCCTTTACCTTTTTCAGGATGATGGGGGCAGAAATATTCTCCGTCTATTACAATTCCGTTTAACCTGAATTGCCTATACATCTCATCCATAAACCTGTGATAATCATCTTCAGTATAATACCCCCTTCCAATTCCAGATTGCCCTGTAATAATAATGAGTTTATATTCACGAAGATTTTGTAATAGTCTTAATCCTTCAATAGCACCTTCTTCAAATCTTAAATCTTCTATATTATGAACATATTCGACATCAACATTTATTGTGCCGTCCCTGTCTAAAAAAATTGCCCTATTCATTTTTTATAATAGCCTCCTCAATTTCCTTTTTCCATTGCTCATGCTCTCCATTACCACTTTTAGTTAATCTGTAATTATCCTCATCTGAGTGATGTGTTGAAAATTCAAAAAAAGTTGTATCTTCTAAAGCTCTAAAACTGTGATATTCCTCTGGTTTAATATGGAAAGTTTCCCCTTTCTTAACAACATAGTAAATTTTTCCTTTTATAATTTCTAATTCTCCATTAAGCACATAAAATGTTTCTTCCTTAATCTTATGTTTATGATATGAACAATAATAGTTTTTTCTTATGAGCATTCTTTTTCCGCAATATTTATCTGTATTAACCAGCCATTCTTCTTCCCCCCATACCTTCTCTACAACTTTGATATTGCTTGAATGTTCCTTCTTTAAATCATCTAAATAAATCGGGACAACACCTGGTTTTTCAATTACTATTGCAGCTGCTTTATTTGCTAATTCAGAAGCATCTTTTAGGTTTGCACCAGCTACCAATGCCAAGGTTAAGGTGGCTAAAACTGTGTCTCCAGCACCAGAAACATCATATACTTGTTTTGCTTTAGAAGGGATATTAAATATCTTCTTGTCAAAAAACAAGCTCATTCCCTCACTACCTCTAGTTATCAATATATTCGATTGAGTCATTTCAAGTAATTTTTTTCCTGCTTCTTCAACATTATCTTTTAACGTCATCTCTACTGCTTCTTTTTTATTCGGTTTCAATAAATTAACATTCTTATAAAATCCAATATTTATCGGTTTGCAGTCTGCAGTTACAACTTTCTTATTATCTTTAGCTAAAGAAATTATTTTTTTTACAAGATTCTCAGTCAATGTACCTTTAGCATAGTCACTTAGTATTACAGCATCAACTTCTGAAATCTTTTCTTTTATTAAACTAATTAATCTATTTTCTTCATTTTCATTAATTTTAGAAGAATCTTCATAGTCAATCCTGAATATATGCTGTTTTGAGATCCCCCTAACTTTTTGTATCGTTGGTTTGGAACTTTTTATTATACAGCTAGTCTCAATATTCAGTCTTTTAAATTCATTAAACAATACTTTTTGAGCATCATCCTCTCCAACTACTCCAGATAAGTATACTTTAGCGCCCAATGTTACTAAGTTGCTTGCTACATTAGCTGCTCCGCCAGGATTAAAAGTTTCTTTCTCAGCCTTTAGAACAGGAACAGGAGCTTCTGGGGAAATTCTTGAAACATATCCATGGATATGCTTGTCTAGCATTAAATCTCCAACTACCAAGATCTTTTTTCCTGTAAATCTTTCCAGCACATCTGAGAAGTTCATAAAGATATTTCTATAGGAAATCTATTTAAAATTAACCAGAAAATGCTTTTTTCACTTCTTTCTCCAACCCGGGGATGTGCTTATAATTTAAAAATTCCCCTGGTTTTATCCATTTAAAATCATCTAATTCATCAGAAATAATGACATCCCTATTTAAAGATGTGCAGCTAAAGCAAAATCCAACAGTGATCTCCTTATCAGGCCTCACATACTCAAATCCAGAAAGTTGCTTAAAATCATTTTTAACATCTAAATTTGTCTCTTCCTTAACCTCCCTTTTTAATGCTTCAATAATATCCTCATCTTTCTCTACTCTGCCGCCAGGAAAAGCCCATAAAGAAGAATGAATGCTTTCAGAATGTTTCCTCTTGACAATAAGAAACTTATTGTTCTCGGGGTTTAATATCAATGCAGTAACAACTTTTATCATAATGACTTAACAGCTCCTAAAACTTCATCAGTTGAAATAGACTTAACCAACTCCTCAATATACCTGTCATCCATATAATACTTATCAAGCAAAGGCGAAATTATTTTTCTTAAAAAAGGATAATTTTCTATCTGCCAAGGGGGGGTGCAAAAAAATAGGGCAACAGTTTTCTTCTTTAACCCGATGGCTAAATGCAAGGTTAAAGTGTCCCCAGTGACAATAAAATCACAAGCATCTAGCACAGCCATAAACTCCCTAACAGAATTTTTAAGATCATTTTTTAAAACAAATAGCCCTCTTTTTTTAACAGCTTCCTCAATTTCTGGCAATAATTTTGCTTCTCCTGGCCCTCCTAAGAGGATTACATCATAATCTTTAGAAATTTTTTTGATAAAATCGACAATCAAGTCAGGATGCCATGCCTTAGATTCCCATCTTCCACCGCTACCCACCTTGATGCCGATAAGTTCTCTTTTCTTGCTCGGAATAATACGAAAAGCATACTCTTTTTCATATTCATCAAGATTTAAAACATATTCTTGTTTTTTATAATCTAACTCAATATTATTAAACAACATCTCTTGGTGTGTTTTTTTGCATTCCTTGCTTAGCTTATTGGAGAACACAGTCTCAAGATAAGGAATTGCTGAGCTGTTGTAAGCAGAAGGATGGCCATCTTTATCAAAATAAAATCCGTATTTTTCTTCAGTATCAATTAAATTGGCAATTAAGGTAGAAGGAGGAGAAACTTCTAAGCCCAATAAAACATCAAATTTTTCTTGTTGCAGTATTAAGGCAGTTTCATCACTATAAGGCAATATTCTGTCAACGTAAGGATTATTATACAAAATTTCTTTAGAATTATCCTCAATCATCCATGTGATATGGCAATCAGCACCATATTTTTCCTTTAAAGCAGTTAATATAGTAGTGCTTCTAACAATATCTCCCATAGCTCCTAGCTTCAATATCAAAATCTTTTTACCTATCTTATCATAAAATCCACACTCAGAGCAATCTCTATAATCCTCTCCAGTCATTATGTCGCAGGAATAAACACCTTTAAATGACCTGCAATCTCGATTCCACTTGTTTGTCATATTCTTTAATAAATAATAACACTTTTAAAAGTAGCTTTTAAACCTATAAACATGAAAAAAGTCTATATTGCAGGAAAGCTCTGGGATATTAAAGACAGGGTTAAAGTAGAAGAAATAGATAAGATTTGCAAGGCTTTAGGAATGGAAACATTCTTGCCTCATAGAGATGCAGGAATCTATGAAGAAGGCATAGACCCTTTGCCAATATTCAAGAAAGATAGAGACATGATAGACTGGTGCGATTTCATGATAGCTTTGTTAGATTGGCAAGGAATCTCTTCTGGAACAGCATGGGAGCTCGGTTATGCCCACGCAAAAAACAAGCCGATAATAGGTATTGTAGAAGATAAAGAAAATTTAAATAAAAAATACAGAATTTGTGTAATGTGTTTTAATGATTCAGTTAAACTAATAGAAATGAATGAATTAAAAAAAGAATTAGAAAAAGCAAGGAATTAAAAAATGCCAGAACCAAAGCTAGGCAAATCAAAAGATAAAAGAGACATGCATTATTCTATAGGCGCTTTAATAAAAAAAGATAGTACATATCTACTAATAGACCGAGCTTACCCTCCTTACGGTTTTGCAGGAATAGCAGACCATATAGATGAAGGAGAAAACAAGTTCAAAGCACTAATAAGGGAAGTAAAAGAAGAGTCTAATCTCACAGTGAAAGACTACAAACTCCTTTTTGAAGAAGAGCTGAACTGGAATTTCTGCAGCAAAGGAATAAGAGTTCATCATTGGTATTTGTTTGAATGTGAAATTTCAGGAATTCCAAAACGAAATGAAAGAGAAACAAAATCTATGAATTGGTATACTAAAGAGCAAATAAAGAAATTAAAAATTGAGCCAGTTTGGGGTTATTGGTTTAAGAAGTTAAAACTAATCTAATATCCTAGTGGATTTAACTTCTAAATCCTCTCTCCAGCCGTCTTTATATCCCTTCTTTTTAAAATGCAGATCAAAGTACAAAGATACCCACATATAAAACCTTATAGGAAATAATTCTAGTGTCCAGATAAGTTCAATAAAGTTTTTAGGATAAGAAAATATTCTTGGCAAATATAATAATCCTGCAAGGATCTCCCCTGAAAAAGATTTTACTTTTGGAAAGTCTTTAACATGCTCTGTTAGTTTTGTATGAGCATCAGCAGCTCTTTTCTTTTGCTTCATCCAGTCTTTCATGTTAGTGGGCCATTTAACATATACTTCAGCATTCTCAGCATACCCTATCATATAGCCTAAGTTGTAGATATAGTAAGGAATGATAGTATCTTCTGCTACATCAACAGGAATTTCCTGAATCAAGTTCCTAAATGCAAATAAATATCCAGTAGTTTCAATAAATTTGCCATTTTCATATCTGTATCTTCTTGAAATCTCATGAGCGCCAATATCCACTAAAAAATGGCTCCAATATCCATATTTATCATTTCTAGGGTTTAAGGACATAGGCCTTCCAGATACACACCCTATAGCTGGATTTTCAAACTGCCTTAATATATCATTAATTGCATTACTTGAAACATAAACATCCCCATCACTTAAAATCAAAATATCATTTTTCCCTTTAGGGTAAATTTCTTTAAATAATATGTTAAGTGCATTACTCTTTCCTCTTCCAGGGTCCTCAAAAAACCTTATTTTAGGATTATCTGGAAACTTCTCTTCTATCATCCATTTAGTCTCAGTAAAAGGATCAGAAACTATAATTTCATAGTCTTCTTTAATATCCTGCTCTAAAAAAGCCCTAATCGCTTTTTCAGTAGTATTAGGCTCTCCGCAGGCTGTAATAATAATATGTATCATACCCTATATACAAAGAGAAAATTTTATTAATCCTATTGAGAAGCAATTTCATCATCTGCCAAGACAATTAAAACCTTTTTCTCATTGTTTTTGGTTAAAGCCTCAATTCTGCATTTAGCTTTTCCATGCTTAGCTATCTTAGAAACCTCTACATTTTCAACAGTTAGATTCATTAAATTAATAACAATCTTGTCCCCATTCTTCAAATTCTTAGCTAAAGTCATATTTTTCTATTTACAAAAAGATTTTATAAGGCTTTTTATTAATAAAGTTATGAAAAACGCAGTAGTAATAATGAGCGGGGGCATAGACAGCACCGTAGCCTCTTACTACCTAAAAGGTAGGCTAGAGTATGATACCATAAAATTCTTATTATTTGATTACGGGCAAAGAGCTCTCAAAGAAGAAGAATTCTGCTGTAGAGAAAATGCAAGAAAGCTAAACGCTGAATTCAAAAAGATTGAACTAAGCTGGTTAGGCGATATTAGTGCCTCAGTTATCAATCAAGAAAAAAACTTCCAGGAAACAACAGAAAAAGACCTAGAAGATGAACATAAAGATATAACTCCATGGTGGGTTCCTTGCAGAAATGCAGTATTCCTAATAAATGCACTGGCATATGCAGAAAGTGAGTTCATCAAAACAAATGAAAACCAAGATGTTGTTATAGGTTTAATTAATGAAGGTAGGGTTCACATGAAAGACACAACAGAAAAATTCATAAGAAAAGTAAATGATCTTGCAAAAGAATCAACAGACAAAGGGGAATTCAAAATTTTAGCTCCTCTAATCAAGATGGACAAGACAGAAGTAATAAAGCTAGGCCAGGAATTGAAAGTCCCTTTTGGATTAACTTATAGTTGCTATATAGGCAACAGGTTTCAAAATAACAGTTTAATGCACTGTGGGAAATGTTTAAGCTGCATGCTAAGAAAAAAAGGATTTTATTGGGCAGGAGTAGAAGACTCTACTTTTTACAAGCAATAATAAATATCTAATATACCTTTTCTTTTAGCTCTTTTTTTTCAAAAGCTCATTATACAAATCCATATATCTTTTATAGATTATACCCCAAGAATAACTTTTAGCTTTTTTTATATTATTTTTGCCAAATTTCAAAGCTAATTTTTTATTATCTAAAACCTCTAAAATTCTTTTCTTCAAATTCTCAATATCCCCATAATCCACAAAATACCCATTTACTCCCTCTTCCATCTCATAGGAAATTCCATTCACAGGAGAAGCAATTACAGGCAACCCAGAAGCATAAGCCTCAAAAAGTGTCAAAGGCATCCCTTCTCTATAACTAGGTAATACATAAACATCCGCAGCTTGATACATCTCAGCAATTTTATCTTTCCCTCTTATCGGTCCTAAATACATCATATTTTTATGTCCTTCAATAATTCTTTTTACCTCATCAGCAGCACCTTCATCAGGCCCAATCCAGGCAAAGTTCACCTTCTTCCTCTCTTTAGAAATCTCAACAGCAGCTTGTGCTAATTTCTCAGGTCCTTTTGTATAATTTAATCTTCCAAAAAACAAAACTAATTTTCCTTTAATCTTATTATTTTTTTTAAAATTATTAATTCTAACCTTTCTAAACAAAATTTCATCTGTCCCATTAGTTATGACTATAATCTTTTTATCTAAAGTCCATTTTTTCAAAATATCAAGCTCCCAGGGTGTAATTGCGACTATCTTGGTAGTATACTTAAATGCCAACCTATTAAAAAACAAATTTGCAAAAAACAAAGGAATCTTAACTTTCCAGGGTCTAAAAGCATCCGTCCAAGGACAATGGGTTGTATGTACATGAATTGTATTCTTTTTCCTAGCAACAATTCCAGCTATCAGTATGTAAGCGTGCCCAGAAACATGGCTATGAATTATATCGAAATTATATTTAGGCAATTTCCACAGCAAAGAAGGCCAGATAAATGTTGATAAAGACAATCTAAACCAGTAAGGATATCTATGCACATGCACACCTTCAATTGTTTCTTCTTTAACCTTTAATCTCTTATACTTGTCAGAATCACAGCAGAAAACATGCACCTCATGCCCATCATTAACTTGCCTTTTAGCTAGTTCATACATAACTTGTTCTACTCCACCAAAGGTAGGTAAGTAAAACATATTGATATGTGCAATTTTCATAAAAAAATAATAAAAAGAACTCTTTTAAAGATTGTTAAATGGTTATATATCAAACTATTTCTTACTACATTGTTGGGTTGCATCATACTACCTGCAGTCAGGATCAACACAGTTAGTATTACCCTGTAGACATTTTTGCTGAGAAGACTTAGGTTTACCGACAGCACCTTCTTTGCAACCAGCAATTATAAACATTGAAACAACAAGTAAACTAAAAACCACCAAATCTCTTTTTTTCATAAAAAGTTTAAAGTATAATCCTATATATCTCGTTTTTTGTTTATTTCTAACACCAATAACATCTCAGATTTTTTATTTCCACAGTACAGAAAATCTTAAATACTATTA
>JACQNJ010000014.1 GCA_016203115.1 Candidatus Woesearchaeota archaeon | reverse complement strand
TGCAGAATTACAAAATCATCAACATATCTAATGTAGTATTTTGCTTTTAGTTTATGTTTTACAAATTGATCCAACTCATTCAAATAGACATTAGCAAAGAATTGGGAGGTTAAGTTGCCTAAAGGCATTCCCATTCCTTTTATTTTTGTATCAAAATTGTTTAAAATCTTTTTAATTAAACTAATTATATTTTCATCTTTTATTTTTCTTCTGATTATTTTTAATAAGATTTCATGATTTACTGTTTCAAAATAGTGCTTAACATCGGCTTTCAAAGCATAGCCAATTACATTGTTATTGTCATAATAATTATTTGCTAATTTTCCATTCCTTGAAACCTTTTTTTTGAATTTATCAAATCTTTCCACAGCTTTATGAGTGCCTTTAAATTTTCTTGAAGCATAAGAATCATAGATGAATGTTTTGTCAAAAATTGGCTCTAATATATTGCATATAGCATGATAAATTACTCTGTCTCTGAAAGCTGAAGCATGGATAGTCCTTGTTTTAGGGTCTCTTACAATAAATCTTTTTAATTGATGAGGCTCGTAATTTAATGATATAAGTTCCTTATGTAATTTATTTAATTCTTCATTCAAATTTTCCTCAAATTTAACAACATAAGGCAAAAGTGTTTTATCTTCTTTTGCTTTCTTAAAAGCCAACATCAGATTTTCTAATGAACAGAGTTTTGAATATAACTTCCTATAAGTCTTCATTGTTAACTATATAATAGACAACATCCATTTTATAAAATCTTTCTATTATAGATAGAAACTAATATTAAATGTCCTAGCTTGGGTTATTCCGAGCGAAGCAGTCTCGTTTAATTAATTTAAATTTCGAGTTGTCAGGATTCCTATTGCAATTCAGGTTGACCCTATCGGAATTCGCATTGAACCTCGCGACAGCTTTTAGCACATCCATCTAATTTCACCATAATTTTAGCATTCACTCAAGCTTACCCAAGGCTTTTCATCATTACTAGCTATTATTATTGTATTTTACCAGCATTTAGACTTAATTTGTCCATGCTTTAATGAATGTGCATGTAGCCCAAGTTATCATCCATCATTGATTTTCTTAGGAGAAAATCTCAAGATAATTCTAGGACAAAAAATAACATATGCGGAAGTTTTATAGTTTTTTCTTTTTTGTAAAGACACACTATAAAGACAAACAAAAAGATTTAAAAATATACAAATTGACTAAACCTTATGAAAAACAAGTATTTTATTGATATTGTAATTAATAAAGAAAAATTAAGTGATAATAGCCCTGTTTTTGTAGCCCATTGTTCTAGTTTAGGTATCGCTTCTCAAGGTAAAGATACAGATGAAGCTATGAAGAATATTAAAGAAGCTATTGAGCTTTATTTAGAAGAGCAGCCTGAGAAATATAATGAGCTTGCCGGTCATGAGCTTCCTTTATTTTCAGTTATAGAGGTAACTAAAGATGCCAAAATTGCCCATAGTCTCGGGTAAAGACGTTGTTAAGGCTCTTTCTAAGATTGGCTTTCAGCATGTAAGGACTAGAGGAAGCCACGCTATTTTAAATAAGCAAACTGAAAATGGGAAAATAACAATTCCTGTTCCTCTACATAAAGAACTTGCTAAAGGAACATTAAAAAGTATTATGAGACAGGCTGAGTTAAGCTTGGAAGATTTTCTTAAATTATTATAATCCTTTTTTTGAATACCTAATTTTCAAGCGCGACCCTGCGGGTCATAAATTTTTACCCCGAGCGAAGCACCCGAGCCGCCAGGATCCCCATCGCAAAACAGGTAGACCCTACCGGAATACGCAATGAACCCCGCGACTCTTTCAATATCTCGTTTTGAATTTACTCTCAACAAATAAGTTTCTTTTTCAGTCATCCATTTATACACTTCATTAACTTTAGCAACATCACTTTCTCCAGTCAATAATTCCAGCATGCTTTGAGCTTTTGTATCAGCATCTGTTATCAATCCGTCGTTTTCTACAATCTCTCCCTGAATTTCATACGGATCAGGCGTTCCATAACCGTGAACAATTGTATCCTCGCCACTTTTTTTATACTGCAATCTTGTTAATGTCACCAGCCATTTTTCAAACATTTGCTTGCTGATAAATTTTCTTGCTTCCTCTACAGTATTTCTCATACTAGGATCTTCTCTTAAGCTATGCAATTGAGAAAATAAAGCATAATACAAAGGAAAATCTCCAACATAAAATCCATTACTTTGCTGAGCTTGCCTTGAATATTCCGCCCATTCATCCTGAGTTTTTGCATTTCCTGAATCCAATAAAGCTTTAGATAAGTCCACTCTGCAAACTCTATTCCTATAAGGGACATTGTCTATACTCCAGAAATCTGTTTTATCTTCAATATTAGAAGAAATTGCAGTAACTGTCTCTCCATTCAATAAAGCTTCAGCTATTTCATCTAGACCTTCAGTATCTGATTGGTAAAATATTGTTTTAGCTTTGCTCATATTAACTCCTGCTTTTTGACGCGCCTTCGGCGCATAAAAATACCCCGAGCGAAGCATCCGAGTCGTCAGGATCCCTACCGCAATTCAGGTCGACCCCAACGGAACTCGCACTGAACCTCGCGACTCTGCCATTTACAGGTTTCCAATAATAAATGTTTTCTCCTTGTTCATAACTTTGCTTTCCTGATTTTTGAGTTGCCAATCCTTGTGAATTAAATGTTATTTC
>JACQNJ010000013.1 GCA_016203115.1 Candidatus Woesearchaeota archaeon | reverse complement strand
TTATATTTACCATTTCTTACTACATTTGTGGAATGGCACTCAAAACATTCCATGGTGGCACCTCCTTTGCGAGTGTGCCCCTATTTCACACTCTTTTAGCTAATAAGAATATACTTCATCATTAATTAAGTTTACAGATTCATTCATGCAAAGTAATAAATATAATTACTATTTAACCCATTTCTTAACTTCAACTCAGTTTGAACAAATAAAATTCTTTAAATACAGAAAAAACAATTGATTAATATGTCAAAAGAAGAAAAATACATCCTAGTTTCTTTGGAGGATGAAAAGTCTAAGAAAATAGCAGAATCTATATCAAACAAAACAGCAAGAAAAATTCTAGATTATCTAAGTTCAAAAGAAGATGCGGGAGCAGAGGAAATATCAAAAGCTTTGAAAATTCCCTTACCCACAGTAGATTATAACTTAAAAAATTTAAAAAAATCAGGATTAATAGAAGCAAAACAATTTGTTTGGAGTCAAAAGGGTAAAAGAGTTATTTTATACAAAATAGCCAAAAAATTAATTATCATAGCTCCTAAATTCTCAGATATTAAAAAAGAATTAAAAAATATAATTCCATTAGTCGGAATAACAGCAGTAATATCAGTAATAATACAGTATTTAACAAGACCGCAAACTTTATTTCAAGGAACAAAATCAGTAACAGAATCAACATTAGCAGAGTCAAGTCTCGCTTTTGAAGCATCACGGGCAGCTCCAACTGTAATTCAGCAAGCACCCGCATATGGTTTATATTTTTTCTTAGGGGCATTATTCATAATAACAATATATTTCTTAATCAAAATAATAAGACAGAAAGATTAGCCCCATCTCTCAAATTTTATATTTTCTTTATTAACTCCAATAGAGTTCAAAACTTCCCTTAAACCATCGACCATTTTATTAGGTCCGCATAAATAAAAAAGAGAATTATTGCCGTTAAAATAAGGCTCTATAATTTTCTTGTCTATCCTTCCAGTAGGCCCGTTCCATTTAATTTTGGAGGTTCCAGGCCTTGTAATAGTAGTTATGATCTTAATTTTCTTAGACCACCTCTCTAATTCTTTCTTGTAAATAATATCTTCAGGTTTTTTATAACATCCTATCAAAGTTACTTTAATATCCCCGTTATTATCAAAAATAGTGTTAATCATACTCCTGAAAGGTACAATTCCAGTTCCGCCAAATATCAGAACTAACTCATTAGCTAATTCTTCCTTGTAGTTAAAATGCCCAAAAGGCCCGCTAATTGTAAGTTTATCACCAACTTTTGCTTTGTCTAAAAGGGGAGAAAATTTCCCATCAGGATAAATTTTTACAGTGATTTCAATATAATCCTTAATGCAAGATGAAGATGCCAAAGAATATGCCTTTGCATTTTTTGGGTCATTTTCTAAAGCCACCATGACAAATTGTCCAGGTAAAAATCCAACAAACTCCCCGTTATTAAACTTCAATCTAAAAGTTTTTACATCGGTAGTTTCCTGAATTATTTCACTAATAGTAACAATAAATTTTTGCATAAAAGTAAAGAAAAAGTATAGTTTTTAAGAGTTTTGAAAAGAAAAAAAGAGGAATTACTTCCTGCAACCAAGCAATTTCTTAATCCCCCATAAAACTAAAACTGCACCAAACACAATAGGCAAACTGAAAACTCCAAACCATAATAATCCTCCTAGAATTACTAACAAGATTCCAGTTCCAGCCTCAAAAGCCATACTGCACTTGCATCCATCTTTACCGCATCTTTCACAGATATTATTTTCTTTTTTTGATGCTTTATTCACTCTTTTTTTTGCTATATTTACCACCTCTTTTTAAAATCTTTTTTCATCTGCATCTATGTTGTCAAAATAAGTAAAATAGTCATCTCTTCCTAATTTCTTTTTTTCGCCATCCATCCACTTTTTGCTGTCCCTATCATTAGGTTTATTATGCCTCATCATGTTGTTAAAATCGTCTTTTTCTTTTTGGTTTTTAGGAAACTCTTTTTCAACCCATATACCTATTTTCCCATCAGTTTTCAATTCCTTAACTTTCTGAGCAAAAGTCTTTTCATCAACATTTAAAAATCTAAACAATGCCTGGTCTAAAGGACAATTATAATGATACTCCCCCAAAGTCTCTGCAATGTGTGCCTTAGCCTTATCAGTAGTTCTAGGCAACATTACAATTCCTGCGCTCATATCATAAGGGCTTCTTGGAAAACTTTTTGTAAGATCCATAAACAACCTATTAAATAAGTCATTTAAATAGTTATTTGTCAATTAAGTAATCAACAGCTATCCCCTTGCCATTAAACCTTAACTTGACCCGGTTATTGTGCTTTAAGCAAAGATCAGCTAATCCATATCCTACATAAACTCCAATTCCATCAGCAAGTGCATCTAAAACACTTGGTCCGGTCCCCAGGGCAGCATCAAAAACTAATTCTTTTAACAATCCAATTTTAAAAGCTCTCCATGCGACCTTTTCTAAAGGATGTTCTCCTTTGCTTAATTCATTCACTTGCAAGGAGGTTCTAAATGTAGTATACCCAAAATATACCGAATGAAACAAGAGAGTACGGTCTATCCTTTCTTCAGCATGTAAATCTAAACTAATAGGCTCCCTCCCCCCAACAATATAGCTTAGTGAAAAAAGTATTCCTAAATCAATAAGCTCTTCTCTATCTGGTCTTTTATCCAAGGAATCAAACCATTCAAGATGCGGTTCTATCCTATCATAAAGCAAATCAGCGGTTTCAATTCCTAAAATGTCACTTAAAGCATAAGTTGGAGTAATTTTTCTTTCAGCAATAGGGCTGTATAATCCTTGGTGAACAACAACTTCAAGAAATCTTGTTTTTTGGCTAGAACTTCTTCCATTATTTCCCTTAAACTGGCTTAAAAAATAACTATCAGAGACAGTTTGAAAAAAGGACAATCCAAAATGATCTCTCCACTCTCCTTTCTGCTCATCTATGGAAATCAAATCAACAAGGTCATCCAGCCCATCAGCCTTTACACCTTGAGGTAAAGACATAAAAGCAGCCAGTAAATAGGGAAAAAATCTTTTAAGCATGAAAATGATTGTACAATAAATTCAAAAAACCTTTCTATTCATGTCTTCAGCTTATATCCCTTCTTAAATAAATAAGCAGTAAACATAAATGAAACAACAGCAAGAGCAACAACCACAATAATGCTGTAGATTATTGATAAATCACTAGTTCCTAAAATGCTGTATCTAAACCCGTCAATCATGTAAAATAAAGGGTTAAACAGGCTTAGTTTTTGAAAAAATTCAGGCAATAAGATTATAGAATGAAACACCCCTCCAAAAAACAGTAAAGGAGTAATGAAAAAAGTATTCAATATGGCTAAATTATCAAATTTGTCAGCCCAAAGGGCAACAATCAATCCAACGCATGCAAAGAATATTGAGACAAATATCATAAAAAACAAGTAAAGCCATATAGAATGAATATTTATATCCACAAAAAACATGAAAACGATTAATATCAAATTGGCAATAACAAAAGACCTTATAATGCTCCCAAATAAAAATCCAATAACTAGTTCTAAATAAGATAACGGGGCAACTAATAATTCCTGGATATAATTAATGAATTTTCCCAAAAAAAGAGAGCTGGAGCTTTCCTCGTAAGAGCTCATTATTATGTTCATCATTATAAGTCCTGGAACTAAAAATGCCAAGTATGAAACATCTCCTACTTGAAAGTTTTTTCCTAAAGAAAAGCCAAATATTAAAATATACAATAAAGAAGATATTATGGGAGGCCAAATAACTTGATTGATAACCTTAATGGTCCTCAAATTCTCCCTCTTAATAATTGTCCATAATCCCACCCAGTTCATTTTATATCTCCAGAACAACATACTTACAATCTGGAAGAAGAATAACTTCCAGTTTTTCTTTATATTGTTTTAATTTTTCTAAATTTTCTCTTTCTTCATCAGTATAATGGCAAAAAGCCTTAACATTTAATATTCCAAACCCTTCCTCGAGGCGTCTTCTATTATTTGAAAAATAATACTTTACTAAAACATAAACTCCAGCAGAGCTACCAGCCACAGTTTTTCCTTCTATCAATTTCTTAAAATTAATTTTACTTAATTTTTCTTTTAAAATATTAGTATCTCCTCCTCTTATCCAAATAGTGTCAGCTTCTTTTATCTGGTTTTCTATATCTTCTTCATTTGCCAATATCATGTTTTTAAAATTGGTTTTCTTTTTATCATCTTCAAAAGATTCTTCCCATCTATCTTTCTCTTTTGCAAAATAAACACATAAAACCTTTTTAGCATGTTTAGTTATTTCTTTAAAGAAATTCTTATTATCTTCATTATTATATCTTGTATACCCTCCATGTAAAATAAACTTGGTCATTTTTTAGTCAGCCTCAAAAATATATTCTGCAAAGAATCTTTAACTGTTTTGATGTCTATAACCTTGATATTCTGTTTTTGTAAATGAGCAAATACTTCTTTTAGATGATGTTTCCCTCTATTCCATACAAGAATCTTATTTTTATTAAACTCAACACAGTCCAGGTCTATCTTCTTGGAAACTTTATCAGTAATGATTTCAGTATGCCCATCATCTAACCTGTCTAAAAGGTTTTTTGTTTTTTCATTTGCAATAATCTTTCCTTCATTGATTATGCATATTGTATCACATAATTTTTCAACTTCATCAATGTAATGCGAAGTTAATAAAATAGTTTTTCCATCTTTATTAATTTTTTTCAGATAATTATGTAGTTCTATTCTTAGCTCAACATCAACACCCGCAGTTGGCTCATCTAAAATCAATACTTTTGGATCATGAACTAAAGACCTTGCTAGAGTCAATCTTCTTTTCATTCCCCCACTTAATTTTCTGAAGTCAACTTCGCTTTTGCCATCTAACTTAAATTGTTTCAATAATTCCTCAACCTTAGGCATTACATCTTTTTTCTTAATCCCATAATATCCAGCTTGGTAGATAAGCACATCTGCAATGCTCAGGTAAGGGTCAAAATTATATTCTTGTGGTGATGTTCCAATAAACTTTCTAGCTTCCATGTAGTCCTTCTTTACATCTTTTCCAAAAACTTCTATGTTTCCCTGAGAAAATTGAGCTAATCCTATAATGCAGTTAATTGTAGTAGTTTTTCCAGCCCCATTTGGACCCAAAAAACCGAAAAAATCTCCTTCTTCAATGTCAAAGCTTATGCCTTTAATAGCATCTACTCCAGGATAAGATTTATACAGGTTTTTTATTGAGATAGCTTTCATCTTCTTTTAATTTTTAGCTCCATTTAAAAAGTTTTTTAAAGCTGATATATTGTTTATTTTATGAATGTGGGCTAAAGACCAGCTTTCTAACTGGGCCCGTATACGTTATATCGGGAAGCCTAGCCTGGATAGGGCGACAAGAGAGTATTGTCTCGCTAGAGCCTTCTAAGCTGTAGGTCGTGGGTTCAAAATTCAATGAAAATCCCATCGGGCCCGCATTTCAATATATTTTTAATCTTTTTTATATTTTAACGAATATTATAATGAAACAATACTATGATAACGCTGAGAAAGGTACAGTAGCTGGCCCAGTCATGTTATTTTATGATCATAAACGTACCATGGGCTATTTTTATGCTGTCGTTCCTATAATCTACACAGATAGGGGAGTGGATTCTAAAGGAAAAATTACTGTATATGGTTTAAATGGTCATGGTACAAGTAAATCAAGGAAGAAAGTTATGGGTCATTTAAGATTCAGAAGTATAAGAGTTAAGGACAATCTCACAATAGAAGATAGAGTTGGGATAGACGGCAAAATTAAGCCAAAACATCGAAGGTCCAGATCTTCAAGGAGACTTTATGACGGTAAGTATTGGTAGAATATTAGATAGGTTATAGGATCTTAATAAATCTAAGATAAAAGAAACCCTTTTAAAATCTATTTAGTTATTTTCTTTAAAAGGGCACATCGCCAAGCGGTTAAGGCAGTCGCCTGCAGAGCGACTATCGCAGGTTCGAAATTCAACGAAAATCCTGCTGTGCCCTTACTTAAAATGAAAAGTCTAAAGTTTTACCCTATTTTAATCCCACTAATTTTATCGAAAAGGAAAACAGTAACTTGGAGATTATTTGATGATAAGAACTTGAAGGAAGGGGATATTGTGAATTTTATCAACACTAAAACCTTAGGAAAATTTGCAAAAGCAGAACTAACAAACATAAAAATAAAAAAATTCAAGGAGTTAACAGAGGATGATTGGAATGGTCATGAAAAATATAATTCTAATAAAACGATGTACAAAAAGTACACAGAATACTATAAAAAACCAATAAATGGAGAAACAGAATTAAAAATAATATCTTTCAGATTAATCACTTCTTAAATTTATTCTTATAATTTTCAATGCTGGCGGAACAGACAGATTTAAGGATATAAATATTTAAATACAAATCTATATTCTTGTTTTTACATTAGGATGTGATTAAATGAGTTTGGTTCCAGAAATAATTGAAGATTCAATTGGATACACGGGATGGCAAGCATTATCTTGGGCTTTGCATCATGGTTGGGTGCAGGACTATAAATATTTATTAAGCCAGAGGGAAAGACGTGATGTTGGCGTACCTGAAACGGTAAGATTAATGCTGTATCCGAAAAGGGACAGGCATGGTGTTATTTCAGATGGAGCAAGATGCATGTTTCCGCAAAGAGTTAGGCCGGAAAATTATGATGCGTTTAGGCAATTAATGATAGAAGGTTATCTTTTAGGAACTGATTTTGTAAGTCAATTAGGAGAAGGAGGAGTTGTGTCAGATAGAGATGGTAAAAATCAGTTAGAAGGAGAGTTAAGAAGATTCTGGGCACAACAACGAAAGGTTAGCCCTGCAGATGTTAAATTGAGTGCCCATCATGAGGTTCAGTTTTATTGTGAGGTTCATAGACTCAATGGTGAGGCATATATCAAATTTTCCAAACATCTAGGTCTTCTTGTAGATTAAAATAAACGAAATACA
This sequence comes from Candidatus Woesearchaeota archaeon, assembly GCA_016203115.1. GTDB lineage: Archaea > Nanobdellota > Nanobdellia > SCGC-AAA011-G17 > GW2011-AR20 > JACQNJ01. The sequence goes on along the minus strand of JACQNJ010000013.1, from coordinate 47,914 downwards.
AGTAGTTTCTCTCTAAAATTAAATTCATTTAACTGCTGAAATGCATTTATTTGGTGGACATAAATGGTTAGTAGGGTGGTTTTGCTTAAAATTATAATTCTTTATTAACTCTGTAAAAGAATTAAAAATAAACAAAAAAAGAAAAAAAAGTGTTTACTCCTTTGCAAAGATTAATCTTGCAAAGAAGATGATCAACACTAACAAAATCACTATGCCTAATACCCAGAAGATTCTTCCAGACTCAACCCAGTTTCTGAAGAAAGATCCTGAGGTTGTGCTTTGTTGGAAAACTGCGCTTCCAGTTGGAGTTGTTGCTCCTACGTCAACACTAAATGTTTCAGTAGCAACTACATTTCCGTTCTGCCTCAAAACAACATTTCCAGCATATTTTCCATCTTCCAAGTCTGTTTTAGGTGTCACATAGACAAATACAGTAGAAGCTTGTCCAGGTGCAACAGAAACATCTTCTGATTCAGTTGTTCCCCATCCGCCAATTGCATTTGCTTCAACAGTATATTCTACTGACTCACTTCCTGAATTCTGTAGAGTAACTGGAACTGCAAATACTTTTCCTTCAGTTGCTGCAAAAGTTTTCTGCAACAAGCTCACAGCAGCCTTGGCTCCTGTTGGTGTAACATCTGTTCCACAAGCCCCAATTGTCAATGTTTGTGTTTCAACATCAGACTTTGACTTACTGTCGAACAAGACAATAGCCTCTGTATTATAAGTGCCTTCTTTAATGCTGTCTGGCACTCTAAAGCTAAAAGTTTTTACAGCAGCATTGTCGCTCTTGTCAAACTTCTTCAATGTGAATTCATTAGACTGCAAGTCATTCACGCCAAACAAGTCTGGGCTTCTAACTTGAATCTGAACATTATCTTCTTCCTTTTTTCCTATGTTCAATACAGAAACTCTGAAGTTTACATTATCACCACAAGTTAAAGTTGTAGGATTTGCGACAAATTCTCTGATTAGAACTTCATGATTTTCTCTATCTACATCAATAGGGTTTGATGCTTCAGCGCACTGTGTTGTTTCTTCAAAATCAGTATCATCAAATGTAGCCATTGCAAAGATGACAATCTTATCGCTTGATCCTATCTCTTCCCCATAAGGAAGAACAAAATCAACTTCAATATCTTCATCGCTATTGCTGTCAACATTTACATCAACATCTTTGCTTAGCAATTCATCATTTTCATCTAAATTCCAGATTGAAATTTCCATCTCAACATCCCTGTCTTCACTGTCCTTGTTTTCAACATTAACCTCAACATTGATAGTATCTCCCGGCTTGAAGTCTTCTCCTCTGTCAGGCTCTTTAATATCTAGTACTAATTTGCTGCCTACAGGTCCAACTTCACAAAGTTCAGGAGTTATCTCCAAATCAAAAGTAGCTGAGTCTAAAACCTCAGTAGTAGTTCCTTGAACTTTTGACTTAATAGTAAGAGCTCCAGTTCTAGTCCCTAAATCAAATCCTTCATCTGCTATGGTCTTGATCTTCAAGATTTTAGATTCCCCTGGATTCAAAGTCAAAGCTGATAATTCCTTATCATCAACTTTAAATTCTAAAACAATCTTATCCTCATTACCAGCATCAAAAATAACTGAACTTCCATCAGTTGACAAGGTATGAGATACTTCAAAATTGCTCAAAATAACAGTTCCCTTGTTCTTTAATGTAATCTCGGTTGTTTTTGTTTGACCTTCAAAAGTATTTATCTTTACTGCACTCTGCTCAACATCTAGGGATCTTACTTCACTAACTTCCATTGAATAGCTTACAGTTCCCTTAATTGCAGAGTTTGAAGCATCAGTAGCAGTTATTGTTCCAGTATAAGTTCCTTTCAAAACTGTAGGAGTAACAACGCTTATTGTCCCTTTTCCAGTTCCAGAACTACTGCCAACAGCAGCAGCAACAGTTGCTGATGTTGTGCTTGGAACAGAAATCTTATTTGCTCCCAATACTAAATCAGAGCTTGTTAATGTTGCAGTTACTTGAGATGCAACATTATTTGACACAGTAACTTCATAAGTTACAGAATCCCCTGGTTTTGCTGATGTTTGTGTTCCAGGATAAGTCGGATTTGAAACCGTTGCTGTTAAAGCAGCACTAGCTAAACTTAACCCAACTAAAAATATTAAAAATATACTCAATAATAATTTTTTCATTTTATCTCCAACCCCCATTAACTAATCATGGATTTTTATAATCATTTTATAGTAATAAAAACGTATATAAACCTTTCGGTGATTCATTTTCTTATCAAAATAGCTCCTTTTAAGGCATAAGTAACAATGCTTAATCCTAATACAAAAGAAAGGAAAACTGCAGTTTGTATTAAAACATCAGTTTCAACTTTTTTAGTGGCTGATTGAACAACTTTAACCCCCTTTCCCTGAATAGCAGTCTCTTCTTTCAAATTAGGCTGAGTCCTGGTACTAACCTGATCTTCAGCAAGTTTATCTTCACTGCAGGCAATCCTAATCTCTTTGTCAACACTCTGCATTTGGGCCCCATCATCATAAACAACAGAAACTAAAAAAAGAGATCTTTCAGATCTAGTTAAAGGAACATTAAAGGATAAGGTCTCAGAAACAAAATCTCCATTTTTGTCAAACTCTTTTAAGGTAAAAGTTTTAGATTCTTCAAGTAAGCCAAGCTCATCATTGGCAATTCTAAATAACACATTTTCTTCATCATTCTTTCCAAAGTTTCTTGCGCTAACTCTAAAGACAGCATTACTTTCGCACTGCAATTCTTTTTGAGCCGTAACTTCAGCAATCCTGACATCATTCTTCTCCCTGTCCACATCTAATTCTAAGCTTTGAACAGTACATGTTTGCTCTTCATTTCCATCTTCAAATGATTTAATATACAGCACAATTTTGTCATCTTTAACATCTTCTGGAATCGTAATCTCAAAATCAAAATCATCCTTTTCAGTATCTCCTTTGTCTATTTCAACAGAATCAGCATCAAAAGATTCAACCTCTTCATCTTTGTCAGCATTCCAAAGAATTCCTTCTATACTTATATCTCTAGTTTCTCCGCTGTTTCTCACAGAAAGATCAACATCTATTGTATCTCCCGGCTTAAAATCTTCATTGCTATCAGGATCATCTATATCTATAGAAATGTCACTTCCTTTAATCCCTTCTTCACAAAGATCAGGAATAACTTCAACCTCAATTGGAAGTGAAGTGATTTGTTTAGTTGTTTTAAGAGTAAAAGCGCCATTATAACTTCCTACTTTGAACTGCTCAGGAACACTTGTTTTTAAGTTAATGCTAGAAAAGCTTCCAGCTAATAAGCTGAAGAATCCAGGGAAATCAAAGCTAATAGCCTTGTCATCAATAGAGAAAATTCCATCTAGTGTGTTAGAAACAGCAAAGGAGGTATTCCCCTTATTAGTCACGAAAAATTGGGATATAGACGAGCTTCCTTGCTGTATTATAACCTTAAGTTGCGAAACCCCAACACTAAATTCCTCTCCACCAACAACAGATGCCTTTGGCTCTTCAGTTTCTGAAACGATAGTAGTGCACTCACCAGGGCCAATAAGGTCTGCTAAAACATAGAAATCATCAAAATTTATAGCATTATCCTGATTTAGATCAAATGAGTTATCAAACCCATTGCTAGAATTTTTCAAGCCGAATTTGCTAGATAATAAAGTAACATCTCCTGCATTAATGCAAAAATCTTTATTTAAGTCTCCTTTCCTTACACAGGATTCAAAATTAGTAATTACCTCTTCGCTTGTTCCGCCACTATAAGCAGCTTGAGCAGTAATGTTATGTTTACCCGCTGCATTAGTCAAGTTAACAGAGGCTGTTCTTGTCTCTCCAGGGAATATTCTGTCTATAATAGTGTTAAAATTAATATTTAAAAATGGATATAAACTGCTTAATTGCACATCTCTCTCAGTCAGGCTTCCAGAATTTTTGACTTCTATGTTTAGCTCAGATTGCCTCCCGCATACCTCTCCATTATAAACATTCATTGAAGAAATATAGACATCATGCCTTGCCTGTTGCACATCTAAGTATAAAACAAAAGTTTGTGATTGAGGAACAATTTTATCTCTTAATTCTTCATCAAGATCAAAAAGGTTCCCCTCAGCATTCAAAGTTAAGTTGTAAACCCCATTGCTTAAATTTCTTGGAATTATGAAAGTAAAAGGAACTTGCTTGATCTCAAGACTGTTCATGTTAAATTCAGCAGAAATATCTTTATCAAAGAAAACTTGAGACCCCCTAGAAAGCTTTGCAGTAACTCTCACACCTTCCATGAGGACATTTACTCCTTGTTCAACAGGATGCCTATTTATGAAGGCAGAAGTGACAGTAAAATTAGATGCTGTAAATACTCTTGGTATAATTTGGCTAGAGATTACCCCATTAAGGTTTCCTTCACCATACGCTATATCTACATTTGAAAAGCCAAAGACAGGTTCGACAAAGACATCAAATTCTTGAGTAGAATTTGCAGCAACTAACCCTGAATTTCTTTCAGCCTGGGTTAAAATGTCAGTAATAACAACTTCAATGCTGTGGTTTCCTAATTGGGATTCAGTAGGAGTCCAGTTAATCACTCCAGTAGAAGAATTAATTCTCATTCCAGTTGGGGCTCTTCTCAAGCTAAAGATGAAAGGATTACCTTCAATATCTTGAGCATCAGCATCATATGTATAAGGCAAAGTAACAGTGGTTTTGTCTGGTGCAATACTAGTAAATGTTGCAGCATCATTAACAGGATTCACAATTATCTTAAAGTTTTTACTTGCACTAAGCTCACCATCACTTGCACTTACAGTTATATATATACTGCCATTAAGGTCTTTTCCTAAATCCGAGCAGTTAAGGAAGTATGTTCTGCTTGCATTGCTTTCACTTCCTATTACCCCGCAGTTTAGTAAATTAGATGGATTAGAATTAAAAGATGTAATAGAAAATACTAAATTATCATCACTATCATCAGGATCAGAAACAAAATTTCTGAAATCAATTAGTCTAGAATCTAAAATCTGATCTTCATTTAAACTTAAATTAGGGATGTTCGAAAATACAGGAGGAGCATTTCTATTTTTCCCAGGAGATCCGCCTAAATTTAAGCTCTGCACGAAATTACCTTGGCTATCTTTCTCCATTGTATAGCCATTGCTTTTCTGTACAAAATAAACAGGGCCGTTAAAATGCGCTGAGAATACTGTTTGATCCACTACAGCATTGCTTCCATCTAATAACTCGATATCAACATCTGGGTTGCTATCAGGTCCAACATCTGGCGTTCTAATAAAAGGCACATCAGAATTAACCGCCCTAAACCCATCTACATTCGCATCCCATGCTCCATCTTGGTTTCCGTACAATTTTGAAAAACTAAACCCATCTCCATCTTCATCTCCTAATTGGGTAGCAACAACAATATACTCCCCAGGTAGAATAACAATATCTTCAAAATCATAAATCTCATTTCCATTGGTTCTTGTATTAACCTTCAGCTTCCAAGAGGATAAATCCTCACTAGAGCTTTCTTTATTATGGATCTCTATCCACTGGCAGCTTGAATCATTGTCACATCTAAATGAGTCCTTAGCCGCCCCGCTCACCACATTGGTAGGATCATACATAATCTCACTTATTTCTATATCAGTGGCAGCATAAACACTATTAACAAAGAATACAAGTAAAAATAGTAACAGTAACTTTTTCCCCATTAAAACCCCTAAAGAGTGGTCATACTAGTAAATTATTTAAAGGTTGTTATGAAATTGGTTTTGCACTAAATCCTTATGTTAAATCAAAAACTAAGAATATTATTTTCGAGAATTTTCATGGATTATAAACTCCAATCTTAAAAATATCCTACTGAAGGAATAGCCAATAAAAGCCCCTGCCAAAGCATCGCTCATATAGTGAAATCCTAAATAAACTCTTGAAATTATGACTAAAATTGAAATAAGCGCCCAGTACCTGATGTATTTTTCAGAAACAAAATTAAGGGCAGAAAAAACAGCAGCACTATGTCCGCTTGGAAATGAATTATAAAGCTCTTCTCCTTCATATCCCGAAGGTCTTTCTCTTCCCAAAGAATTTTTCAGTAAAAATACGATAGACATGGTTATCAAATAGCAGATTAAAAAGGATTTCAATCTCTTCTTGTCTTTTATTAAAAAATATAAAGAGAATAAAACGAGAATGCTAATCCAGTCTGTCAAGTAATGCAATCCTAAGAAGACAAAATCAAAAACTGGGTTTTTCAAAAGTTGAATAAATTGTAAAATTTCTCTGTCGTAAAAAAAGCTAATAGCAATAAGAATGATCCAAATGAATATCAGCAAAATATTTTTAGTTTTCATGCTTAAAATGTAAGTCTTCTTCTGTATTTAAGGTAAAAAAACAGAGCTATAAACCCCGCAACAGCAGTGAGGGCAAAGGGATTAAAAACATATTTGTCTAAAGTACTTACAATTGAATCACCATAAGCATAAACAGACCAGGCTACTAAAAGAAATCTCCCACCTCTTCCAATAAGTGAAGCAAGAATAAACTTCTTTATGTTGATATAAAATACTCCAGCTCCAATAGTAAAAATCTTATATGGCAGGGGAGTAAAAGCAGCGATAAGTACAGATCCAGCACCATATCTGTCAAATAACCTATGTAGCTTACTAATCTTCTTCTTTGAAACCATTTTCTCAAGAATGGTTTTTTCTCCTAAGTACCCAATGCAGTAACCAATAAGGCCTCCAATAAGGCTTCCAAGAGTGGCAACCAGTGCAATCATCAAAAATGCATCAGGATTCTGCAAGGTCAGTAAAACAATGAGAATATCAGGAGGTACAGGGAAAAATACAGATTCAATAACAGAAAGGATGAATAACCCCCATAACCCTAAAGGGGCAAATGTGCTTTGTGTCCATAACACCAGTTCATTAAACAATTTCATAAAGTCTGTTAGAGCGAATACCCCTCTTTAGCTATGGAAGGAAACCTGTAACTTCACCTCCGTAATTTTAAATAATTTAAATCCTTATAAATACTGTGAAATCTGTTGCTACAATAAAACTGAAAATCCCCTATAATGAACTTCTTGTTAAGTCCATGAAGGAATATTCCAAAGCTATTTCTTACATCTCTGACATGGGTTTTAAAACCAATACTCATAAAAGATATGACCTTCACCATCTTGGTTATCATAAAACCAGAAAGAAATTTAAATTGCCATCTCAATATATTATAAATGCCATTAGAGTAGCTTCCCAGAACCTCAAGAGTATAAATACTACGAGAGGATCTAAGCCCGAATATAGAAGATACATGCCTCTTGACTTTGACAAGAGAACTTTTGCATTCACTCCTGATAAAGTTAGAGTAACTACAGTAAACGGAAGAGTAGATATCCCTATCAAGATCCCTGAATATTACGTTAAATACCTTGACTGGTCTTGGCAGACTGCTCAGGTTCTTCTTGATAAAAAGCAAAGAATGTTTATTCATATCGCATTTTCCAAAGACGTCAACATCAACACTTGTAGCAACAGGAAAGTTGGTGTTGATGTCGGAATGAATCATATGGCTGTTACCTCTGATAAAAAATTCTTCAGGGGCAGTACTATCAAAACTAAAATGCTCAAGTTCAAGAGATTGAGGAAAAAGCTTCAAGCCAAAGGCACTCGGTCTTCCAGAAAGCTTCTCATGAAATGGTCTGGAAGAGAGAGACGTTTCAAGGCTTGGATAAACCACAATGTCAGTAAACAGATTGTTGATAGTATTGCAGAAGGAACTATTGTAATGGAAAACCTGAAGGGAATCAGGAGAAGTAAGAGAGGAAAAAGATTCAACTACTGGATTAACAACTGGAGTTTCTATCAACTGCAAAGATTCATTACCTACAAGGCTAACAGAAAAGGAATTTATGTGATTAAAGTTAATCCTTTTCGTACCTCTCAAATCTGCTCCAGATGCGGAAATATTGGCTCTCGCATTAGACACTTGTTTACTTGCCTTCATTGTAATTATAACCTCAACTCTGATTTAAACGCAAGTTTTAATCTTGCTAAATATCCTGCTATATGCAAGGGTATTTCGGCTTCTGTAACAGAGCCGTACATTCCGAGTGATGATGTCAAAGCCATTTTTGGAATTGCGACTGAGTTCAGGGATAATCAACACAAAAGCGTAAAGCCCCATACTTCAGTGTGAGGGATATCTTTCGTCTATTGTTGAATGTTACTTTTGAGCTTGAAATGCCAGTAAGTCCTCTGTTGTTATTTTTTGCTTTTTCTTAATCTTTTCTTCTACTTTTTGAGCCATCTGATGAATCTTGGCAATGTTCATAATTTCAACTTTTTTCTTTTCCACCTCTTTTTTCATTTCTTCATGTTTCTTTTCAGTATTTAATAGTTTCAATTTGGTTTTAATAGATTTATCAATATCTAAAAACTTCTTCCTGGTCTCAAAAAATTTTTTATAAGCCTCCTGCTGTTTTTCTTTTATCTCAGTAATATGGTTTGAAGCCTCTTTAAATCCATGATATCCTCCTTCTTTTCTGGCTCCTTGAAGTTTTTTATGCAATTCATCAGCTCTCTTTCTTGAGTTGTCTAATGCAGTTGAAATCTTCTTGATTTCTTGGATAACATTTTCAAGCTCACTGTCTTTCCCAAAGATTTTCTTCAAATTATTAATTTGCTTCATTATTTTTTTTTCTTGGTCAGGAGAAAGAGCCTCAGTCTCTACTTTTTTCTCCAGTTGCTCTATTTGGGCATGAACTTTTTCAGGCTCCTTAACATTATACTTTTTGAGAATTAAGGTTTTTCGTTCTCTCAGCTCTTTAATATGCAGTACAAGCTTCTTAACATCTTGATTTTCAGCATCTCTAGCTTTTCTAGTGTCTTTAAGCTTTAAAGCAGATTTATCAGCAGTATTTTTGATTATCTTAATTTTCTTGATCTCTTCTTGTAAGATTATGCTTAATTTATGCTGCTCTTTATACAACCTTTCTTTTTCTCCATTTAGGAGATTCAATTGTTTTCTAAGTTCAAATATTTCTTTTTTTAAGTCATTTTGCATTTTAAGTAGTTAAAAGAAAAGAAAGAGAAAAAGAAGATAAAAGTGAATTATCCAAATAAAGCGCCTAGACCTGCTGCTGCCTGTTCTTCACCCTTTTTATCTTCTTCTTCTTTCTTCTCTTCCTTTTTAACTTCTTTTGGATCTCCAGTGCTTACTGCAGCCACAGGAGCCACAGCTGCTTCCTTGAGTTCCTTTTCAATATCAATACCCTTTAAAGCAGAGACTAGTGCCTTGATTTTTCCTTCATCGACATTTGCACCTGCTGCTTCAAGTACTTTCTTTAAGCTCACTTCATTAATTTCTTTCCCTAACTTATGCAATATGAGGGCTGCATAGACATATTCCATTTTCCATAGACCTCCAGTGAATGTTATATTTTCCCTTCCTTTTTCCTAATATCTTGCTCCTTTAACCTATTTAATACTTCTTGAGCTTTTTTAGCATCCTCTTCAGAGTATGCTGTTTGAACATCCTTTTTAGGTTTTTCACCTATTACTCTTTGAGATTCGCTTTTTATGCCTTCTGGTTTGGTATCAACCTCAAATTCAAGATTCTTTGATAAGCTTAATAACTCCCTATAAGCCTTGCTTAATAATAATTTCACAGAATCTCCCGTTATATATGAAACATCGACTGCTAAAAAAACTGCTTCATAATGCGCTTGCAGCAACATCTTAACATATGTTTCAGGATCAACATCCAAGACGCTCTTATCATAAACAATACCTTCCTCCAAGGCTGCAACAACATTTAATCCTATCTCAATAGGCTGCACACCAAGCTTGGTCAGTATGCCTGCAGCTTTCGTAGATATAGGCTCACCTGCCTTGGCTAAAACGCTCCTTTTTTTAACAACAACCTTTCCTGCTTCAACAGCAGCAATAATCCCTGCTTGCCCCAGCTCTCCTATGATTGGTCCCGGTGGGAAACTTGTTGGTCCTGGCTCAACAGCCAATTCACTAGGTGCTATTTGTCCGGGCTTTGCAGCGACAAAAAACTTTGATTTCTTAATTGCAGTATAGATGCTGAAAGGATCATTATTTGTTACTAATAATGCAGGCATTGTCTTGTCAATATAAGGAATCAAAGAAGTGATGTTTTTCTCCTGTCTTAGCTCTTCTACAGCAATTTTTAATAATCTCTTTTTAGTTACTCTGATCTTCAAGTCTTTCTTTAATTTTGTTTTAATAGACTGTATTTGTGCAGCAGGCAGGTTCGTTAAGTCAGCTATCAGTATGGATTTATTATGCTGAATTAATTCTTTAAGATAAGAAACTTCTCTCTTCTTCTTCTCTGACACATGTGCTTTTGGTTTATTCATTTTTATTCTTCACATTTTTTTCTTTTTGTTTTAATCTCTCTTGAATGTGTTCTTTGGCTTCTCCAACCTTAATCGCAGGCCCCATAGTTGTTTTTAATAGAACTGATTTGACATTTGCTTCTTCCTGAGGTAATGAATGAATTAAAGTGTTATATGCTGAAAGAACGTTGTCTGCTATCTCTTCATCTTTCATGTCTTCAGATCCAACAGGAGCCTTAACATTAGCTTCCTTTTTTGTTTGTAATCTCACAGTTTTATGCAGTTTTTGAGATAAAGATTCTAAGTTAGCTTCCGGAGGAGCAATACACCCAGATCTTGGATTGGGCATTAATCCCTTTGGTCCTAGAATTCTACCAAAAGTAGTAGCAATAGGTCCCATCAAATTTGCTTGAGCCACAAACATGTCATAATCCCTTGTTAATTCAGTTACAAGTTTGGGATTAGCCTGATATTTACTAAACTCATCTTGCACAACAACTTTGTCAAATATTTTAGCAGATTGTGCCAATTCATGCCCCACTAAAGCACAGATCTTAAATTTCTTCTTTCTTGTATTAGGCAAAACAGCAAATAAATCAATGCTGTTTCCTTGTTTTTTAACATCTAATCCTTTAAGATTAATGATCAAATCTACACTTTGATTAAAATTACGCTTTTGAGAAAATTCCCTTAAATGCTGTACTGCTTGAATAATATCTTTCTTTTCCATCTATTCCCTCCTACATTAATTAGTATGTAGTAATAATGGGTAAAAACCTTTGATTGAATAGCCTTTATAAAGTTTGTTATAGCGGTGGCTTTGCACATTAAATAAGAATCCTCACATTAATTCCTTATGACAAGCTTCTCATTTTTTTCGTAATCAAGCCAGATATTAGACTCAAAGATTTCCTGGATAAGAACGCAGATGTTATAAGAAACTATATCAAGAAACAAAGAAGAAAATCAGATCAGCTACGCTTAGTTGATTTTAGTTCTTGATGCCCCACAGCTTGCTGTGGGGAGGTTCACTTCTCCTGTCGCTTTCGGGACTTAGAAGATTTGGTTTTGTGAAGAGCTTTTCATTAAAAAGTTTTAAAAGGTTAATACATTCATTTATAATATGCCAGAAATGTATGACGACCTTAAGCATATAGAAGATACATTTACTGAAAATAATCTTTCTGAATATTTAATACAAGCACAATGGGCTGAATTTGTAGAGCTTAAAAAAGCAATAACCGAATTATATGAGAAAAATAAATCCCATTTAACTATTTTGGATATTGGAGTAGGTGACGCAAGAATTTTAAAACACCTTGTTGGAATTGAAGAAATCTGGAAGATGATTAAACATTACGAAGGCATAGATGTTGCTCAAAATTGTATTGATATTTCTAATAAAATCATTAAAGACCTAAAGATTAGTAAGAAAACAAGCGTTAAATTATTAGATGCCGTAAATCTTAAGAGGTTAAATAAAAAATATGACTTAATAATCTCTACTTGGTTTACGGTTGGTAATTTCTATCCTTTTGATTTTGATTTCAAGAATTTAAAACATGGGCAAGATATGTCAAAAAATGATAAAATTGAAACTATATTCAAACAGGCATATGATATGCTAAATTCTGGCGGAGAAATAGTTATTGGTTCTATGTACATTGATAATGAAGAAACAAGAAAAAAACAAGAAGATTCATATAAAAGCTTTGGATGGAAAATAATTACCGATAAAAGAGATTGTTTTACTGCAACCAAAGATGGATGGTGGTCTCTAAGATTTACCAAGAAAAGAGTTCATGATTCTTTGAATTTTATACCTAAAAATAAGATTTCTTTTATCCCTTTAGATACTTATAATTATGCTATGATGGTAAGGATTAAAAAATAATTTATAACCCTAACTAAATCCATGATTATACTGGTCTTAGAAGAATAAATTAACTTCTTATTAAATAAACATATAGTTCTTCAAAAAATAATTTTTTAGTTTCTAAGCATTTAAACTTGTAATTTTTTTCTTTCAAGATAGAATCAACTTTTTCCTTGTGTGTTAAAGAGCTAAACACAACCAATATACTTCCATTTTCATTCAAATAATTTTTAGCTTTGACTAAGAATTTCTCAAGAATCTCATATCCATGTTTTCCTCCGGTTGTAATGTTTCTAATCTCTTTATCTTCTTGCTCATCTTCAGGCAGGTAAGGAGGATTAAAAATAATCAAATCAAATTTTTCATCAATTTTAGAAAACAAATCAGAAACTTTAGCCTTAATTCCTTTCGACTTTACAAATCCGATCACTTCTTTGTCAATATCAACAGCTAAAACATCTTTAGCTCCAAATTTCAAAGCCGTCTCTGCCAATATGCCAAATCCAGTTCCCATATCTAAAATCTTTTTACCTTTAGCTAACTTCTTAACTTGTTTAACTAAAAGGAAAGAATCTTCATCAGGCTCATAAATCATTTTAATGCTCTAAAATACTCTTTTACCCTTTCAAGAATAGATTTGATATAATACTTTTCAATTTTATCCTCAAAGATTTTTTCCAGAGATTCATTCTCATTAATTCTATATTTATTTTGGATAGATTCAATAAGGAATAGATCTTTCAATCTTTTTAATTGCCTCCTAATGTTCGAAGAAGCAACACCCTTTATAGGCAGTTTTTTCTCAGTTCTATTCTTAATTACCATATCTTCTATTTTCTTAGAGTCTAGAGGGTCCTGAGATTCTAAAATAACTTGGAAAACATCAACAACAACATCTCTAGAATCACCTGGCTGCAATAATCCAATAGACAGGCACAACTTCTTTACAAGCTCTCTCTTATCCCCAATAGAAGGATTTTCATACTTTCTTAATGTAATCTCAGCTAAAGGAACATCAGTTGCTATTGTTTTAGGCATAAAATGTTTATCTGCTCTTACTATTTAAAATTGTTTATTAGAAAGGTTTTTAAATTTCTCAAAAAGAAGCCTCATAGATTCTCATGGAAAATATAGTCGAAAAAAGAGTAGAAAAAATAAAGTCTCTTTTAGGTAATTTCAGCTTAAGCGATAACAAAATAAAATTTATAGGGTTGTATGTGGTTGCTTACCTAACAATTTTATTGTTATTTCAGAACAAATTCGTAGTGGGAAAGTTTTACTTGTTTGTTTTAATTCCCCTAGCCTCATTGATGCTTATATTTCTAGGAAAACATATAGCCGCAATTTTAACAAGCATAATAGGTTTCGCTTCAATATTGAGGCTGCAGCCTTTGCCTAACCTAATAGATGTCACAACTGGAAAATACATAACTGCAGACCCGGATGCTCTAGCCTTTCTAAGGTATGTAAAAGAAATTGTTGAAAATGGGGCATTATCAGCAGTAGACTCTTTGAGGTATTATCCTCAAGGTTACAGCAATCTGGCAGAGTTCAGTTTTTTATCTCACATTATAGCAGCATGGTACAAGTTAGTTCATATTTTCATTCCCTCAACAACGCCAGAATTAATCCATACAACTTACCCCGCATTCTCATTTATTATAGCAATGATATTTTTCTTTTTGTTTGCAAGAAGGATTTCAAATACAAAAGTAGCAGTTATTGCAACAGCTATTCTCTCAGTAATTCCTACTTTCTTGTTCAGGACTTTGACAGGAGTTTCTGATAAGGAAGCTCTGGGTTTGGCATTTATGTTTGGCGCATTTTATTTATATACCGTCGCATTCCAGTCAAATTCTATAAAAAAATCAGCAGTATTTGCAGTCTTAGCAGGATTATCCACAGGAATACTTGGTTTAATCTGGGGGGGTGTTAGTTTCATCTTCCTGATATTTGGTATTTTTTCTGCAGTAAATATAATAGCTGATAGCTTTACAAAAAAGGATTTCTACACTTATTCTATATGGATGTTTGCCTCTATGATCACATTAAGCTCGTTTTACCCGGAAAGGTTTACACTAAATGCTTACTTGACATCAATAACAACAATGATAATGTTGGCAGCTTTCTTCTTCTCATTAATCCACTTTATTGTAATTCATTTAAAATTATTCGGCATTTATGAAAGGTTCAAGGACAAATCTCCGGATTGGGTCATCAGTGGAATTATTACAGTAATTTTTTCAGTTATATTTTTCTCCTTATTATACGGTCCTGCTTTTTTGATTAGTAGAGTAACAGAACTGACAAATTCTCTTTTAAAGCCATTTGCACAAAGCAGATGGGCCATAACAGTGGCAGAGTCTCACCAGCCTTTCTTTAAAGGAGGCAGTTTATCGTGGTTTGCGGAATTTAACAACAATAGATATGTTATCTTTTTATTCTTTATAGGAATAATTTCAGTTTTCTATAAACTAGCAAAAGACTTAGGTAAAAACAAGATACTGGGTACAGCTCTATTCACTATTTTTATATTTGGAGTAGTATTAAGCAGGTATTCTCCTGATTCAAAATTCAATGGGGAATCTTTGATATCTCAAATAACCTACTTTGGTTCTATAGCAGGTTTATTTATTATGCTTGGTATATCCTCTTATTTTTGGTTTAAAAAAGACAGGGATATGTTTGAAAAGCTGAAAAATATAAAAAAGGAATATTTCTTCATAATAATATGGTTTGTTATAATGGCGGTAGGCGCAAGAAGTGCTATAAGATTGTTCATAGTCTTCGCACCAGTAGTTTCTTTCTTAATCGCTTATTTTATAGTAAACATTTCTGAGTATATTCTTGAACTGGCAAAATCTCAAAAGGATAAGCTTTACAAGATATCTTTAATTGCAGTATTAATCCTAATAACCATGTCTTTATTCTGGCCATTTGGCTCATTAGTCTCAGCAGTTCCAGTAGCTAAAAGTATTCCTATAATAAATCATGATGGGTTAATCTTTCAATTTGCCTCTGCTTCATTAAGTGTAGCGAGAGGAACAGGCTCGGTATATGATCAGCAATGGCAGTTGGCTGGCAAATGGGTGAGAGATAATCTTCCAAAAGATGCAGTTTTTGCACATTGGTGGGACTATGGCTATTTAGTTCAAACTGGATTTGAAAGGGCTACTTTGACTGATGGGGGTAATGCCATAGGGTCAAGAAATTTTTTCTCTGGAAGACATCTGATGACTGCTCAAAATGAAACTGAAGCCTTAGAATACATGAAAACTTACGGAGCAACACATGTGTTGTTTGTTGTGGATGAAATAGGGAAATATCCTGCTTACTCCTCAATAGGTTCAGATGCTAACTATGATCGCTTTTCACAGATTACAACCTTTGGATTAGATCAGCAGTCAACAAGGGAAACAAGAAACGCAACAGTCTTAGTGTACAAAGGCGGTGCTCCTTTAGAAGACGATCTTAACTTCAATGGGGAAATATATCCTGCAGGGGCATCAGGAATTGGTGCAGTCTTAGTTCCAGTAACCAGTGCAGGTGTTGAAGGCTATCAATCAATAAGCCAGCCATTAGCAATACTTGTTTACCAAGGAAAGCAGGTGGAAGTTCCAATATCTTGCATTTACATTGACAAGATATATAATTTTGAAAATGCCCCATTGAAGTCCTGTTTAAGAGTGATGCCTACATTTAAAGATGGTCAATTGGAAAATGGAATCGGCAATGCCCTGTACTTGTCTCCAAGAGTAGCGCAGGGGTTATTCGCCAGGTTATACCTGTTAAATGAGCAAATGGAAGGATTTAAATTAGCTTATTCTGATGAAAGTAGTGTACCTTTGGCATTTTACAACGGCAGGTTGATAGGTCCATTAAAAATCTGGGAATCAAAATATGATGAGAAGATAAAAACAGTCCCAGAATATTTAAGGCCAGAGCTTCCGGACCCAAGTGTCAACATAGTAAGAAAATAATTTTAAGGGGTTCTTTATGAAAGAAGAATTAAGAGATAAGATATTATATATTCCTGTAATACTCTTGTCAATTTATCTAGTTTTTAGATTAGTGGATACATCCGCATTAATTACTAACTTTCCATTAGATTATTCAAATGATTTAAGTGCGCATTTAGCAAGACTGCACTTTTTAAGCGAGTATGGTTATCACAATCTAGTTCCAAATTGGTATAATGGATTTGAATACATCTTATTTCAGACTTATCCTCCAGGTTATTACTTTGCAGCTTTGCCATTATATAAATTACTAGATAATGTGCAGCTAACAGCTTATATCTCATTAATACTAATTTACCTCTTAGGTTTTCTAGCAGTATTCTTTATCTTTAAAAAAGATATGCAAAGCAGTATTAAAAGGATGGCCTTTTACTTGTTCTTCTTTGTCAATCCTGTAAGCATAGGATATTTATTAAGGTTGGGAAAACTTCCGGAATTAACTGGCTGGCTATTAAATATAATAATCTTTGGCATAATCTTGTATTACAAAGACAAGGTCTTAGATAAAAAATTCTTATTCTTTATACCGTCTTATTCGGCTTTGCTTCTCTCCAATGTTTCTTCTTTCATCGTAATGTCCCCTTTAATTTTGGGCTTCATTTTAATTAAAAAAAATAAAGAGCAGATTTACACGATACTCTCTGTAGCAGCAGCTTTAATTATATCCTCATTTTGGTGGATTCCTTTTTATCTGAATTCATTGAATAAAAGTTTAAGCAGCGAAGCCGTTTATACTAGATGGTTAACAGAAAATGCGCCGAACTCTTTTTTCACATTCACAACGGATAAAGTAGCAGCAGTATTATCTTCTTTAACATTAATAATATTATTTTATTTATACTGGAAAAGTAAGAATGAGTCAAGAAATGAGTTAATCTTATTTTTGCCAATGGCAATAACCGCGTTATTAATTTTTATAACCCCATTTACATCAGCAATAACATTTATTCCAATAATAAACAGACCTCCAGTAGATACATTTACTATAGGGTTTTTGTTAATAGCAATTTACTTTTTCTTAAAGATAGAATACAGCCCAAAACAAATTAAAATCATAAAATATGTTTTACCCGTTCTAATAATAATATCAATAATCCTATCATTTACAATGACATCTTTTTATCCAAGATTAAAAAGCATTGACAAAGAAACAATAAGTTTACTTCCACACATAAAAGGAAACTTTATAGTTTTGGAGAATAATAAAGAAAAATACAACTCTTCATACTCTCGAGGCTATTACTCATATGCACCTATATATTATGATGCCACAACAATCTCTGGATGGGAAGATCAGATTCTAACTGGAGAAGATGCAAAAGAGATAAATGAATTTTTAGGTTGTTATAAAAAAAACGTTGTTCAATGTAAAAATTCTCCTCTAACTCCACAGCAGATAATAGAAAAAGCAAAAGCTTTGAATGTTGGCTCAATAATAATGTATGATGAAGATTGTGGACAAATGAAAGTTTTATTAAATCCAGCTAAAGAAACTGAACATGTATGCTTATTCCAAATATGAAATGCGACAATTGTAGCTCAAAAAATATAAAAGAACTTTACAAACTTAGTTACATGAATATAAATGAGTGTAAGAATTGCGGTTTAAGGTTCACAGATAAATCTACAGTTCCAAAAATAGTTTACACAGAAGATTACTTCAAAAATACAAATAAAGAATTCTTTAAAGATTCATGGGCAGATTATGAAACTCATATTTCTAAAAGTAAAAAATTAAAAAGATTCAAAAATGCATTAAAAAAACTTGAAAACTATGCAGATAAAGGAAATATCCTGGACTTAGGGTGCGCCACAGGTGTATTCTTAGATATGGCTCAGAAAAATGGCTGGCATTCTTATGGTGTGGAAATCTCAAAATTTGCTTCAGAATATGGAAGGAAAAACTTTAATCTGGACATAAAAACCGGGGATTTAATGAATGTAAAGTTTAAAGACAACTTCTTTGATTTAGTAACCATGTGGGATTTCTTTGAGCATGTGGAAAGCCCTTCTAATATCTTATCGAAAATAAATAAAATAACAAAGAAAAACGGGGTATTATTCTTATTGACCATAAATGATGCCAGTTTAATGGAGTATTTAGCGCATTTATTCTATAAGCTAAAAATAAAAAAATTCGCTGAATTAGTCCATCCAAAACACCATAACTATCACTTTACAAAAAAGGTTTTAATTGATATGTTAAATAAGAATGGTTTTAAAGTTATATACACTAAAAAAAGTGAAATGCCTTTGGAAAATATACTGCAGGGGCCAATTGTGAAAGCCATGGCGTTTATCTTATATTTATTTTCAAATTTACTTAACCAGCAGCATGAAATTATAATAATAGCAAGGAAAAAATGAGCCTAAAAGAATTCAAAAACAATTTATTGAACACACCCTTATTATTTAATCTAGTGAGAAGCATATTAGTTGGCGGAAAAAAAAGAATGTACAATGAAATAAGAAATGCAGTCAATGCACAATCAGGGGATAAAATACTAGATATAGGCTGCGGAACAGGTGAGTTTGCTTTCTTATTCAATAATTCTATTGATTATACTGGAATAGATATGAACAAAGATTTTCTGGACTACGCTTCCTCGGTTTACAAAAATAAAAAATTTATATTAATGGATGCAACTAAAATGAGCTTTAAAAAAAATGAATTTGACATAGTTCTATTGTTGAGCTTTATGCATCATTTTCCAGAAGACTTGCTGGATAAAATACTAAAAGAAGTAAACAGAGTAGGAAAAAGAATTGTAATTCTAGATCCACTACCCAGGAAGTATAACCCTTTAAGCAGATTGTTTTATGCTTTAGACAGAGGAGATTTTATAAGAAAGAAAGAAGAGCAGTTAAGGATTCTAAGCAAGTATTTAAACATAGAAAATTATAAAGAATTTAAAACAGGTTTATACACCCTTTCAATTATCAAATGCTCCAAAAAGTAATCACTTTTTAATAACTAAAAAACAAAAAAGTTTATAAACATTTAAATTTTCAAAAATACATGGCAAATCAGGTTGTTATATACAGAAAAATCGAAGTTCTGGATGATTCTCAATTACAGGCTTACCAAGAATCACTTCAAAGTCTTGATGAAGAGGTAGCACAAAGATTAAGAGGTCTTGAAGGAGATAATGGATATTTATCATTTTCAACTCCATTCAGGTTAGTTCATCTGTTAAACTCAGGATTGCTTCCAGCAGGAACAAGACTAGCAGAGAGACTTGATTTAGAAATAGCAATAGCTGAAGACCCTAAATTTGTAGAAGGAAAATGGGTTGAATTTGGAATTGCATTAAAAACTGCAGGAGATTCTTACGCACCAAATGACATTCCAGCAAGAGTATTGGCAGAAGAATTGAAAAGCAGGGGAATTTCACTTGGTTCAGGAAAGTTAATCCCTTATAATGTATTAAGAAATGTAGGAAGTCAAGATTCAGATTATAGAATGGTATTAAATTTATCAGATCAGTTTAAAAATAGCTCAGTAAGAGACTTATCTGATTTTAGATGGGATTACACAAGAAAAGAAGGCATGGCTAGGGCTTTCCTTTACAGGGGCCGCGGCTGGGGCTGCGACAATTGGGATCTTGGTAACTCCTACAGTAGTGGTCGGGTAGTTGTCGTAGGTGGTGAAGCCACCGAAAAAAATTGAAGGCTTAAAAAATATAAAAACATTTAAAAGAAGAATGTTCTAATAATTTTTTAATGAAAAAAATCTCAGTAGATATAGTAGTTCCAGTTTATAATGAAGAAAAAATACTGGAGAAAAGCATTTCTACATTATATAATTTCTTAGAAAAAAATTTCAAATATACTTGGAATATTATAATAGCAGACAATGCCTCAAAAGACAATACCTTAGATGTAGCAAATTCTTTGTCTAAAAAATATAAAAAAGTAAAAGTCCTGCATTTAAACCAGAAAGGAAGAGGCAGAGCTTTAAGAATTGCCTGGACAAAATCAGATGCAGATATCGTAAGTTATATGGATGTAGATTTATCCACAGATTTAAGCTTCTTCCCAATAATGATTGATTCATTAATCCAGGGCTATGATGTAGCAACAGGTTCAAGGTTAATGGAAGGAGCAGAAATAAAAAGATCATTCAAAAGAGAATTATTATCCAGAGGCTATAATGTTTTAGTAAGATTAATTTTAGGAGTTAAATACAAAGACAGCCAATGTGGATTTAAGGCAGTTAAGAGAGAAATAGTAAATGATGTAGTTCCAGAAGTAAGGGACAATAACTGGTTTTTTGATTCTGAATTACTGTTTAGGGCGCATAAAAAAGGATATAAAATAAAAGAAATCCCTGTTAAATGGATAGAAGATGAAGATAGCAGGGTTAAAATTGTAAGCACAGTAACAAACTACCTGAAATCAATAGCAGTTCTAAGATTGGAATATTTGTTTAAGAGAAAAAAGTAAATCTTTATTAATGGTTCAGCAATTCTTAGCATATGTTAAAAGCAGATCTCCATTTGCATGCAAAAGAAGACCTTCGTGATGCAGTTAAATACACAGTAAAAGAATTAATTGATCATATGGCTTCTCAAGGATTTCAGGTAATAGCATTGACTTTTCATGATCAAAATTATCATTCAGAAGAAATGAGCAAATATGCAGCTTCAAAAAATATTACCGTAATTCCAGGTATAGAAAGAACAATTGAAGGAGCTCATGTATTAATTTATAATGTAGCCCCGGAAAAAGCAGAAGCAGTAAAATCATTTGAAGACTTGGAAAAATTAAAGTCTAAGAATACATTAATAATAGCTCCCCATCCTTACTTCTACATCTGTTCTATAGGAGATAGCAAGTTAAGAAAATACATCAAATTTTTTGATGCGATAGAACATTCCTCTTTTTACCAAAAATTTTACAATAGGAACAAAAAAGGGAGAAAAACAGCAGAAGAATATAATCTCCCAATCATAGGGAATACTGATGCCCATGAGTTAAGGCAGATAGGATATACATACTCTTTAATAGATTCTAAAAAAGACATCCACTCAATAATAAAAGCTATAAAAGCGAATAAACTTAAGTTAGTAACAGAGCCTCTTCCATTTTCAGTTTTCTTCAGAACATTATTTTACATGATATTTTTATCGCCAATAAAAATATTCAAAAGAAGAAAACCGCTATAAAAATATATCCCAATAAGATTTTGTCATTTGATCTGTCACGAAGCTTATTAGCTCTTTATAATCTTCATTAACACTAGTAAGGTTAACATTATCCCCTTTATTTTATAATTTAAGTATGTAAAGGGTAAAAATTAAGAGAAGAAAAACTATATAAAAAACAAAAGCATAAAGTCTGTATGAATCAAAAGAGATTACTGGCTTTTCTTTCAATAACCGTTGGTCTGGTTTTAATATGGTCTTTGATAAATCCTAAGGATTATGGTGTCTGGTTTCTAGAAACTTTCCCAGTATTATTTGGGTTTCCAATACTCTTTTTTACATATAAAAAATTCAAATTCACAAATATTACTTACACATTAATCGCTTTACATGCAATTATACTAATAGTTGGAGGTCATTACACTTATGCGGATAATCCCCTATTCAACTGGATTAGGGATTTATTGAATCTAGATAGGAACTATTATGACAGGGTAGGTCACTTCTTCCAGGGGTTTGTTCCAGTATTAATAGCTCGGGAAATATTATTAAAAAAAACAAGGCTAAATAAAGGGAAAATGCTTTTCTTTTTGCTAGTGTGTATTATAGCATTTATCACTTCTTTCTATGAGCTTCTTGAATGGGCTTCTACATGGAATCTGCCTCCAGAGCAGGGAATAGATTTTCTAGGTAGCCAAGGTGATTTATGGGATGCTCAAAAAGATATGACTATGGCTTTTATAGGGGGATTTATTGGTTTATTGTTTTTCTCAAAAATTCAAGATAAGCAAATGAAGCATGTTAAAAAGAAAAAGACTTAATTCCAGCTGATGTGTCAATAACTTTAACTTTATGTTTTTTTTCTAAAGCTTCTATCATGCAAGTGTCAAATATTTCAGCATCTAAATTCTCTCTTATTTTACTTTTACTGTATTTTCTTTTCTCTAATCTTATCTTTAATTCTTTTAGATTGCATTTAGTGATTATGCATAATTTAACATACTTCTTGTCTAAATAATGGCTTAAGTGACCGTCTATAACCAAAGGTTCTTTAGAATTATTTATTAAATTAATTAAAACTTTGTTTAATTTTTTTGTATCTACAATCAAAGATTTCCTTTTTTTATCATACCCATCAGATAACTTATATTTTTTAATTATCTTGGTTATATCTACATACTTGCAGTTTTTTTCTTTAGAAATCTTCTTGGCAGTTTTACTTTTGCCGGTTCCAACACATCCAGAAACAATAATTGCTTTTTTCATCTTTTATAAACATTTTTTCTATGTCCTATTTTTATTATCAATACTATCAACTTTCCTTTATCAATATCAACAATAACCCTATAGTCTCCAATTCTGAATTTATAACCGGGGTCTCCAACCAATCTTTCGATATAGGCTTCAGGCCTTATTCTTAGTTTTTCTAATGATTTGATTATCCTGCTTCTTATTTCTTTGTCTAGCTTGTCTAATTGTTCTTCTGCTTTCTTAGAATAAATTATTGAATACATTATAGACCAAACTTCTTTTTAATCTCTTCATGAGTTATAAATTTACCTTCTTTAATTTCTTTTCTTGCTTCTTCAAGATCTTTTTTAGTTTCTTCACTTAATTCCATAGAATCTTCTAATAAGTCCCAGATTACTTCTTCATAGCTTTCCCTGTCAAACAATTTTCTCTTAGAAAGCTCCTCTCTCAAATCCTTACTAACTTGTATTGTTGTTGCCATAGTAACTTATAGAACGCTATGGTATATAAATTTTTCTAATCTACTGTAAATAATTTTGAATCATGCACATCCCACAATCCCAGTCTAGCTCCGGCATCTAACCATCCATGAGCATAATTCAAGGCAGCAAAAGCATCAACAATTCTTCCTTTATCATAGAAATGGTGGGCATCTTTAATATACCTCTCAATCATATCCAAGAAATCTTCTCTCTCATGTTTTAAAGAAGTTCTATTCTCAGCTTTCTTGGCTTCTTTGAACGCTTTTTCAGTAATATCAAAATATCTTTCTATTTTCTCTTTACTAATCTCTTCCATATAAATTTAATAAAATAGTGTCTTTTAAACCTTACCAAAATTATAGAAGTATGTTATCCCTAGAGAATAATAATAAAACTAAAAGTTTAAAAAGATAAATCTTCTCTAATAAATTATGTCAAATATTACAGTTGATATAAAATCAAGTATAGCATATTCAGCTTATGTAAAAGCTAATTTCGATAAAGGAAAAGAAGTTTTAGAACAAGAAGATTATAGAATTATTTCTTTAAGAGAGAATGCTCAATTGAGAATGCAGGAAGGAAAAGATGCTTTTGTCTCAAGAAAAGGAAACTGGGTAAGAGAGGGAGTTATTTATGTCCCTAAAAGAGGTGTTTTCTTAACCAGAAATTCTCCAATAATGGCAAATGCACAAGAAGCAACAGATTGCCATAGAAATGAGCAAGAATTTTACTTAACTAATCACCAAATAGAAGAGTCCTTAGTAGATTCTGTTGAATTATCAGATAAGCCAATCCAAACAAACAGATTTGCAGAAGATCCAATAACAGTTTATGCTTTTGGCGATATTGCAGAGCAATACGGTCAATTTTTAGAAAATGCAGGAATAAAAGAAATGCCTGTTTCGTTATTAGTAACTATAGAAGGCAGGCTATTCGCAAAGCAAATGCGGTTTCTCAGGCTTATCGTTGGCAGCAAGTCTAGCCTTCGTGACTACGGATGCTTGAGCTGTAATTATTATGTTCGCGGGATACGTCAAGGTGACTAAACCGCCACAAGGTTATACTGTTCAAGATATTTCTAAAGGCAAAAAGTCTTACTGAAAAAAACATTTTACTGACTAAAAACCTTTAAAAACAGTTTTTTCTCAATTTAACTATGAGATATTCAAGACATAAAGTTTTAAAAGAAATAGGCAAAAAAGGCCAAAATATTTTATCTAAAAAAATAGTAACTATTGTAGGATTAGGGGCTCTAGGAACTAATACTTCTTCTTTATTAGCCCGATCTGGAATCAACTTAAAATTAATAGATTTTGATAAGATAGATATAACGAATTTGCAAAGGCAATCTTTATATGAAGAATCAGACATAAATAAACAAAAAGTAACCACTTCGTTAAATAAATTAAAAAAAATAAACTCAGAAATAAAAATAGAAATTTTCAATGAAAGGTTAAATGATGCCAACTTAAATTTATTAAAATCAGACTTAGTTATAGACTGTACAGATAACTTAACTACAAGGTTTTTAATAAATGATTATTGCTATAATAAAATCCCTTGGATTCATACAGCAGCTATAAAGCATACAGGAGTAATATTTAATATTTTGCCAAAAAAGCCATGTTTGAAATGCATTTACAAAAAAAACTTAGACTTAGAAAGATGCGAAGAATTTGGAGTGTTAAATACAATAGTATCATTAATCTCTTCAATAGCGGCAACTCAGGCGATAAAAATCTTATTGAAAAAAGACCCAGAAGAATCTTTATTAAGGTTCAACATCTGGGATAATGAAATAGAAAAAATAAAAATAAAAAAATCTTGTGAAAAATGCCTGAAGTCTTCATAGAAAAAGAGAATAAAACAGTAGCTGTAGAAGCAAAAACGGTTAAAGAAATAATAAAAAAACTAAAAATCAACCCTGAAACGATTATCATATCAAAAAATAGCGAATTAGTAACTGAAGATTCAAGAGTCTCAAAAAATGATAAAATAAAGCTCTTAAGCGTTATTTCAGGTGGCTGATGAAATGCAATAACTGTGTAAAAAAACCTGTAATAAAGCTAACAAATAGTAACATCTCTTTATGTAAAAATCATTTTATAAGATACTTTGAAAAAAAAGTATTGCACACAATAAGAAAATTTAACTTGATTGAAAAGGGTGATAAGATAGGCATAGCTTTGAGCGGAGGTAAAGACTCCTTTACAGTTCTGAATATTCTAAAAAGTTTTCATGATAAAAAAATAATAATTTTAGAAGCCTTGGCAATAGATGAGGGAATAAAGAATTACAGGGATTTAAAATATGTAAAGGAGTTCTGTAAAGAAAATAAGATAACTCTTCATATTCTAAATTATAAGGATTTTTTCAATAATACCTTAGATGAAATGGTAAAAAAGTTCAAAAATAAAACCTCATGCTCTTATTGCGGTGTTTTTAGGAGATATCTATTAAACCTAGGGGCAAAAAAATTTAATTTTACAAAACTGGCAACAGGTCACAACTTAGATGACGAAGCTCAGACTATATTGATGAATCAATTTAGAAACAATCCAGAATTATCAGCAAGATTGGGGCCTTTAACAGGCATTATCCTGGATAAAAAATTCATAAAAAGGATTAAGCCATTGTATTTGGTCACGGAAAAAGAAACAACAACATATGCTTTTTTGAAAAAATTCCCGGTAAAGTTTTCAGAATGTCCATATGCTAACCAAGGTTACAGAGACTCAGTAAGAAATTTATTAAATGACTTTGAAGCTAAATATCCAGGAACAAAGCACTCTATTGTAGACTCTTTCATACAAATAATGCCAATGTTAAAAGAAAATTTTAAGGAAGCAAAGCCGTTAAATTCCTGTAAAGTTTGTCAAGAACCAACTTCAAAAGATCTTTGTCAAGCCTGCAATTATAAAGAACAACTAAATCAACTTTAAACAATCAGCTTTCATGGCTTCTATAGTTATCTGCTCGCATAAGCTTCTATCTTTAGTTGAAAGGGCTTTAGACAATAAAACAGCATTTTTGCAGTTCTCATCTAGGCATTGGTTAGAATCTTCCGTAGCAAGAGCCTGCTTCAAAGCAACATTTCCCTTGCAGTCTTCTCTTTTAATTTCATCTTGAATATCATCGCATGCAGAAGGATCGCTGTTTAGAGTAGCAAGATTGCTTTTTACATTAGAGCATTGCTCTAAGCATGAAGCAACGCCATTACACTGCCCCTCGCAGGTTTTTGGCAAATTTTCCAGTTCAACAATCTCTTCAGAAGGAGAAAGTATCAAAGTGATTGCCAAAAATACAAGAAAAACAAGGATTATCAAAATTGAGAGTATGTATTTCTTATCCATAACACAAAATTATTGCATTAATGGGCATATAAAAGTTACTCACTACGAAAAAATAACAAAATAATTTGAAACCAAAGTTTTATATAAAAAGATTATAAGAATGATAGTATGAGTAAAGGGGAGATAAGTAAAGAGAGTGGAATAAACATAACAACAGCAGTAGACTCTTTAGTTTTATTGGTAAATGCAAAAAAAAGAATCTCCATGGAAGAGGCTTCTAAAACTTTGGGTCTTCCAGACAGCATAGTCAACGAGTGGGCTACTTTTTTAGAAGAAGAAAACATTATCAAGATAGAATACCAATTAACAACCCCTTTTCTTGTAGAAACAGAAGATACAAAAAGAGTTGTAGAAGAAAAACTTAACATTGTAATAGAAAAGGATCTTATCTCAAGAAAAGTTTCAGTAATGATATCAGCAATAGACAAGATTCCAGTTAATTCAGCTCTTAATCTGAAAAATGAAGAAGACCTGAAAAATGCAATTATAAACAAAAATCTTAGCAGGGAAGATCGTTTATATGCACAAAAATTTTATCTTAAACTTAGATTAAATGAGCTATTAGGATTATTAAAAAATCAAAAATCCGCAGATATTTTTAAGATTAATGAAAAATTGATGATATTAGAAATAAAAAAAAAAATATTCGAAAATAATTGTAAAAAAGAGAGGTGAACATGGCGGTTGTAGACACGTACGGCTTTTACGCAGGTACTATTCCAGTAAGGATAGCTATAGAAAGCGATCCAAACGAGTTTATCCTGATATACAAAGTAAGTATTTCTCAAATTGGTTTAAATACAGAGATTATACTAGACAAGATTAGGGGGGAATTAGTTGAAAAGGTAAAGCTGGGTATTGGTGACATAACAGATCCAAAAAAGCTTGATTATGTAAGAGATAAATTTAAAAAAACAATTGTAAGCTTAATCAGGAAATACTTTCCAGATATTACAGATGAAACATTAGAATTCTTTACCACTTATTTAATGCACAAAAGTTTTGGCTTGGGAAAAATAGAAATTCTCATGAACGACTTAAATCTTGAAGAGATAGTTGTCAACAACGCAGAAGAACCCATCTGGGTTTATCATCACAAACATGGCTGGTTAAAGACAAACATACTATTAAAAGATGAAGAGGTTATCAAGCATTATTCAAGCTTGATAGGAAGAAAAGTAGGAAGAAGCGTTACTCTTTTAACTCCTTTATTGGATGCAAGTTTAGAATCAGGAGATAGGGTAAATGCAACTTTATTCCCCGTTTCAACAAAGGGAAACACCATTACTATTAGAAAGTTTGCTAAAGACCCAATCACAATCACAAAATTTTTGCAAAATAAGGCGCTAAGTTTTCCAGCAGCATCGTTAATATGGCTTGGAGTTGAATATGAGTTCTCTACAATTATAAGCGGCGGGACAGCCACTGGAAAAACGAGTATGCTTAACGCAGTAGGAGGCTTTTTCCCCCCAAATCAAAGGATTATTTCAGTTGAAGACACTAGGGAGATTCAACTCGCAAAATATATGCACTGGGTTCCCATGGTAACTAGGGCTCCTAACCTTGAAGGAAAAGGTGGAATTACAATGCTTGATTTGATAGTCAATTCATTAAGAATGAGGCCTGATAGAATTTTAGTTGGAGAAATAAGAAGAAAGCAAGAAGCTGAAACTCTTTTTGAAGCAATGCACACAGGTCATTCAGTATATGCTACTGTTCACGCAAACAGTGCAGAAGAAACAGTTAACAGAATGACAAATCCTCCAATTGAAGTTCCTAAAGCCTTACTGCCTGCTATAGGCATGATTATTGTAATGTACAGGAACAGGAGAACAGGAATTAGAAGGATTTTCCAATTAGCAGAAATAACAAGTACATCAGAAGCTAATGTTTTGATGCAGTATAATTTCGCAAAAGACAACATTTTGTCTGCAAATGAATCGGCAAAATTCATGCCTGATTTAGAGATGCAGACAGGCTTAACGAGAAACGAAATTAATAATGACTTAAGGGATAAAATTGAGGTTCTCAAATGGTTAGTAAAAAATAATGTAATTGGAGTCAATGAAATAGGAAAGGTAGTTGCTACTTATTACACCAATAAAGAAGGTTTAATGGGCTTCATTACCAAACACTAAAATGTTATCTGACAAAATAGCCAAATCTTTTCCTCATTTGAAGCTGCACTTAGCGCAAGCAGAAATAAAAACAACTCCAGAGAACTTTGTCGGACAAAATTTAAAATTATCTTTTTACTTATCTTTTGCATTAGTCTTTACTGGATTTTTATTTTTATATAAGATAAAGCCAGAATTAGCATTCATCTTGTTCATAGCATTTCCCATTGCATACTTCATCTCTTTCATGTATCTTATGAATATTCCAACCGCAAAAGCAAAGCAGGCAGTGAAAGAAATTGACAGAGAAATAGTTTTTGCCGGCAGATTTTTATTAGTTGAATTAAGTGCAGGAGTTCCTTTATTTAATGCAATGAATAATGTCTCAAAAAGCTATCCCTTTATCGGTAAGTACTTCAGAGGTATAATCAATAGGGCTGAAGTAGGAAAGCCTATTGATGAAGCTATAGCAGAAGTCATGGAATTAACCCCTAGTGATAATTTCAGAAAGTTATTATGGCAAATCACGAATTCCCTAAGAACAGGTGCAGATGTAAGCACAGCCATTAACTCGATTTTAAGCCAGATTGCTCATGAACAATTAATTCAAATGAAAGAATATGGTAAAAAGCTAAATCCTATAGTCATGTTCTATCTAATGATTGCAGTAATTGTTCCTTCTTTAGGCGTTACAATGTTAAGCCTTTTAAGTTCCTTCATAGGTTTAAACATAAGCTTCGGAACTTTATTAGGTATTGCAATAGGTACTTCTCTAATTCAGCTATTTTTCCTCGTTACAATTAAGCAAAGCAGGCCGGGTGTTTCAGTATGATTGATGCTCTAGGAAAATTGTTTTTATCAAAATCTTTAACAGAAAAAATAAAGTATGCTCTACTAAAATCCGGAATAAAAATTCCTTTTGAGTCTCTCTTCAAAAGAGCAGTTATCATGGTATTTATTTTAAGTATACTGGGATTAGTGCTTTTTGGTTCAGGAGCTATAAAGGGTCAAAGTGCAATAAGAATTCCTTTAATATTATTAAGCACATGGGTAATATCCTTTTTTGTTTCTTTACTTATCATAGCATTGTTAACATTTCTTGTTTTAAACTTTAAAAGATACCAGAGAACAAAGAAATTAGAAGCAATCCTCTCAGATTATTTGCAGTTAGTTTCTGCAAATCTTGGAGCAGGAATGCCAATTGATCAGGCTTTATGGTATGCTATCAGAGACCGTTTTGAAATCATTTCAGAAGAGATGGAGTTGGTTGCCAAAAAAACAATGGCAGGAGAAGACCTAGATACTGCATTGGCTGAATTTGCAGAGCACTATGATTCTGAATTATTAAAAAGAAGCGTAATACTTTTGATTGAGGGTCTTGAAGCAGGAGGAGAAATCTCTGATTTGGTGAACAGTATTGCATGGAATGTTAGGGAAACTCAGCTTCTAAAAAAAGAAATCAGTTCTGATGTTGTTACTTATTCAATTTTCATAGGATTTGCTTCATTGCTTGCAGCTCCTGTGCTATTTGCTTTGAGCTTTAGAATAAATATCATTATGGGTGAAATTCTTGGTAAGATAGATCTAAAAGGAGCAAGTTCAGGAGGAGCTTCTCTTGCAGGAGGAATCTCTTTGTCTAATATTGGTGAAGGTGGTTTATCTCCATCAGATTTCAAGAACTTTGCATTTATTTCTTTAGGATTAACTGCATTAATATCTGCAATGATTATCTCAGTAGTAAGAGAAGGCAGCATAAAAGCAGGAATGAAATACATACCTGTATTTGTAGCAGTAGCAATATTATTATTCTTATCATCCTCAGCATTAATGAGTGCATTATTTGCAGGAATAGGGCTATGAAAAAATCCCAGGCAGCAATGGAATTCTTGATGACATATGGCTGGGCTATCATGATAATCTTTATAGTGATAGGATCTTTGACTTATCTAGGAATTTTTGATCTTCCAGTCCCAACAACCTGCGACATTCCAAATCCTTACATCTGCAGGGACTTAAAAGTAGATTCTGCAACCGATATATTTACAATAAAACTTGAGGCAGTTAATATAGACACTGCAAGTGTCGAAAATAAGATAAAAAATATTACAGTTAATGGAGTTACATGTACTGTTCCCACAGCAGGAACTGACTTAAGAACTGCATCCGAAACACCAGTGACATCTACATGTGATTTTACAAATCCAAACTGGAGGCTGGATTTTTCAAAAAACTCAAGATTTGAAGGAACAATTAAATTAGGTTATCAAAAACTTGGAGGAAGTGTTCGAGAGGTAACAGGTTCATTCTCGGGTAAGACTGAATAAAACCCTGTCATAAAACGTTAAGTTTAAATATAAGATGAAAATAATAATACTATGCAAAAAAAGGTGATGTTTTTGAAATTATCCAATTCTTTAAAAAACAAGAAGTCTCAGGCAGCAATGGAATTCTTGATGACATATGGTTGGGCCATATTGATAGTTCTTGTTGCTATCGCAGCTTTATACTTCCTAGGTGTTTTTAGTGGCAAAACTGCAAATTCATGTACTTTAGAGCCGCCTTTTAATTGTATAGACTCAAAATCAATAGGAACAAGCATTGTACTTCAGGTAGGATCTTTAAACAGCGTAAAAGACGTTGCACCTGGGGACGTAACAATAACGGTAAACGGAGTAGCATGCACATCTACAACATTTAGTACAGTAACATTGCGTTCTGGCGGGAGAACAGACATTACTTGCAGTCATGGTTTAGCAAAAGATGAAAAGTTTAATGGGGAAATATCCATTACTTATGGTAATAAAGTTGGCTTAAGCGGTAAAGCTGCAAAAGGAACAATCTCTGGTCAGATCCAGTAAAGCTGCAAAAGGAACAATCTCTGGTCAGGTTAAGGCATAGTTTTGTTATACCTTCCTAAATTCTACAACATCTCCAATCCCAACATATTGTGCTGTTTTTTTAGGAAGCTCAATAACATATTTAGCAGCTTTCTTAGGAATGATCAAAGGAGTAAAAGACCTGACACCTTCTCTTTTATCAACAACACTATATTCTTTATCAAGCCATAATATATCAATAGAAAAAAACACAAAAAACATATGCAGGGTAGTTTCAAAAACTCCCTCCTCATCAGAAACAAGGACTAAAGCCTCCCCTTTTTTCAAAGGCTTGGAAAACATCAGACCTCGCATTTTTGATAGTATGTCCTTGTTAATTTTGACTTTATCAGCTAAAATGATTCCTTTATTTATGATTTCTATCATTAAAAAAGAAGTCAATAAAGTTCTATATAAGAGTTTTGAAACATAAAAGAAAATTTTATATAGTAACACAAAGCCAGTTATAAATAATGGAAATAATGGGTATAGGCGGCTACAGTGAAGTTGGAAAAAATATGACTGCAGTAAAAGTTCAAGACGAAATAGTTATCTTTGATATGGGTTTGTATTTGCCAAGCATTCTAAAGTCGCAGGAAGAAGGCGACCCTCAGGATTTATCAAAAAAAGATTTGATAAAAATAGGAGCTATTCCTGATGATGCAGAGCTGGAAAAGCAATCCTCAAAAGTAAAAGCAATTGTTTTTGGTCATGGCCATCTTGATCACATTGGAGCAGCTCCTTACATGGTGTTAAACTATAGCTGTCCAGTAATAGGAACATCCTACACTTTAGGAATTTTAAGAATCCTGCTGAAAGATAAAAAAGTGAATATTGACAATAGGTTGAAAGTAGCAAATACGAATACAATTTATCCAATATCCAATAAGCTTGAAGTTGAGTTTATTAACATAACACATTCAACCCCTCAAACAACAATGGTAGTTCTTCACACTCCAGAAGGAAAAGTAATTTACACAAACGATTTTAAGCTGGATAATCATCCGGTTGTAGGAAAAAAGCCGGATTATGAGAGAATAAGAGAGTTGGGTGATGGAACAGTAAAGGCGCTGATTCTTGATTCTTTAAACTCAACTTTCCAGATGAAAACTCCTTCTGAAAAAGTAGCCAGGGAAATGTTAAAAGACGTGGTTTTAGGTGTTAACACAGAAGGTAAGGCAATTGTAGTTACAACTTTTTCAAGCCATATAGCAAGATTGAGGAGCATAATTGATTTTGGAAAAACTTTGAATAGGAAAACAGTTTTCTTGGGAAGAAGCTTGAGCAAGTATGTAGGGGTTGCTGAAGATGTAGGCTTGATAAAGTTCAAGAAGGAAGTTGAAATCGTTGGTTTTAGAAGCCTGGTCAAAAAAAGGTTAAGTGAGCTTTCAAGGCACAAGGATCGTTATCTAGTAGTGTGTACAGGCAATCAAGGAGAGCCAGATTCTGTTTTGGCTAGGATGGCTAGGAGAGATTTACCTTGGAAATTCGATCCAGGAGACATAGTCATATTTTCCTGCAGGACAATTCCAACAGTAGAAACTATTGCTAACAGAGAAGAATTAGAAAACAATTTGAGAAAAGCAGGAGTCAGGGTTTTTACTAGCATTCACGTTTCAGGCCATGCATCTTTAGAGGATCATCGCGATATGATTGAAATGATCAAGCCAAAAAATATAGTTCCAAGTCATGGAGAATATGAAAAAGTTCGAGGTATTACTGAATTAGGGAAAGAAATAGGTTACAAAGAAGGAATTAATCTTCACTACATGAAGAATGGAGATATTTTAAAGTTTAGTTAAATTTATATAGCAAAAAAGAATGTCAAAAAAGAGGTGTTTTCATGTTCAATAAAAAGTCCCAGGCGGCAATGGAATTCTTGATGACCTATGGCTGGGCTATCATGATTGTTCTCATAGGCATTGGCGCTTTGTTTTTTCTAGGTGTTTTTAACCCTTCAACTCCTTCAACATGTAATATAGCTTCTCCTTTTATATGCCAGGATGTAAGAATAATCGATACCGGAGGAGCTGCTAATTTTATAATTTTTAGATTCGCATCAACAAATATTGATAGTGCTACAATAAATACTATAACATTAAATGGCATTGCTTGTGGAAGCATCTATGTAGGGTATAATGCAGATTTGTCTGGTATGCTGGCAAGCTCGGATATATCCCAATCTAAAAATAAGCCAACATATGTTCGATGTCAATTACAACCTACAGTTGCTCCATACGGCTCAAAAGTTTCAGGTAATTTTAATATCAATTGGGTTAAACAATTCGGGGTAAGCCACATAACCATAGGGGCTTATTCAGGAACTGTGGAATCTAACTAATATCCCTTTCCAAACTTCAAAACACTCTCGCTTTTTTCTTCAAGGATTTTTCCAGTAGAAGCAGAAACTCTGGCATTAATCAGATTCATAGTGCTGGATAGTAAAGAAATATTCCAAATTAATTCATCAGAATTCTGCAAAATAACAATTTTTTTCATTATACCTTCTTCTTTATACTTCCTGCTGAGTTTATCAAGAAGCTCGGGAATTTCAATTTTCAAGTCTTTTAATTCAATTTCTTTAATAAGATTTTTTTCATCGCTAAAAACATCGTCATCAGGAGAAACTTCAATAAAGGAATCAACTTTAAAAGAGGTTATTTTATGCGATTTTTTGTTGTAATAGTCAAATTGCCAAAATTCTTCTTTACCATCAATTATGCTAAAGCAGCTGCATAAAAAATAATTTTTATTTTCTTTTTTCCAGTCTTTAAAAATCTGGGAATTTTCAAGTTTCTTAAAAAATTCTAGCATCTTCTAAGTTTGATATCCTCAACTAAAGTTTTCAAAAAATCTTCAACTTTCAATCCAAATTTAACCTTGCCATCTTTGTCTCTGATAGCCAAAGTTTTATTTTCAACTTCTTTATTCCCTATAGTAACAATCAAAGAAGCTTTTTCAACCTCAGCATCCCTGATCTTTTTAGAAATAGACTCAGTTCTGTCATCTAGTTCAACTCTAATATTATTGTCTCTAAGCAATTTAACAAATTCATTAGCATATTTCAAGTTTGAATCATTAACAGTAACAATTTTTACTTGTACAGGATTTAGCCACAATGGGAAATTCCCAGAATAGTGTTCAATCAAGAATGCCATAAATCTTTCATGGGTTGACAAAGGAGCTCTGTGTATAACAAACACATCATTATTCATTTTTCCATCTTTGTCCTGATAAAACAGTTCAAATCTTTCTTTAGCAGCAAAATCTAATTGAATTGTAGACATAGTCTCTTCTCTTCCAGTAACTGCTTTAAATTGAATATCAATCTTAGGTCCATAAAATGTAGCTTCATCATCAGCTTCAATAAATTTAACTTTTAATTTTTTCAAAACTCTTCTCAAAACATCTTCACAATATTCCCAGTTTTTAGGCTCATTAATGTATTTCTCTTTGTTCTTAGGATTCCATTTAGATAATCTAAACCAATAATTTTCTAAATTAAATATTTTGTAATATTCTTGGACTAATCTTATCACATTAGTAAACTCTTCCTCTATCTGCTCTTTAGTGCAGTAAATATGAGCATCATTCATTTCAAGCATTCTCACTCTTAAAAGTCCAGCTAAAGTCCCAGACAATTCATTTCTGTAGCAAGTTCCATATTCTGCAATTCTTAAAGGCAAGTCTCTATAACTTCTTAAAGAATGTTTAAATATCAAATGATGATGGGGGCAATTCATTGCTTTCAAATAATACTCTCCATCATCCATTTTCATTGCAGGATACATATTTTCTTGATAATAAGGCAAGTGTCCTGATTTCAAGTATAATTCTTTTTTAGCTAAATGTGGGGTTGTCACTCTAACATAACCAGCTTTTTCCTCTTTCTCCTTAGCTAGTTTTTCAACCTCTTCTTTAATGATGTTTCCTTTAGGCAGCCAAATAGGTAACCCTTTCCCTACAAGATCAGAAATCATAAAAATTCCAAGTTCTTTTCCCAATTTGATATGGTTTCTTTTTTCAGCTTCTTCTAGCTGTTTCAAATATTCATCCAGTTCTTTTTTGGAAGGAAAAGCAGTTCCATAAATCCTGGTTAACATCACATTATTGGAATCTCCTTTCCAGTAAGCTCCCGCTATTCTTAATAATTTAAAATGCTTAATCTCAGAAGTGGAGTTAACATGCGGTCCAGAGCACAAATCTTCAAAAACATCTCCAGTCTTGCAAAAATTAATATCTCCTTTAATATCATTCAATAATTCAATTTTATACGGTTGATCTTTTAGCCTTTTTCTGGCATCAGCTTTACTCACTTTTTCTTTTTTAAAGCTTAAATCTTTCTTCAAAATATTTCTCATTTCTTCTTCTATTTTAATCAAATCTTCTTCACTAATTTTTAAATTACCAAAATCATAATAAAATCCATTTTCAACAGC
Source organism: Candidatus Woesearchaeota archaeon (assembly GCA_016203115.1). Classification (GTDB taxonomy): domain Archaea; phylum Nanobdellota; class Nanobdellia; order SCGC-AAA011-G17; family GW2011-AR20; genus JACQNJ01. The sequence goes on along the minus strand of JACQNJ010000013.1, from coordinate 11,976 downwards.
AGGCCCTATAGCCAACTGCACTTTAGGGTATAATTTTTTTACAGCAGCAGCTAAAATGTGAGATGTGGAATGCCTTAGTGATTCAATCGAACTGCCCATTGCAGTAAAATAATCAAGAGATTATATAAAATTAACGACTTTTTTTAAAAGAATATTATTTATAAATAAGATAAGAATATTGTTCATAATGAAACTTTTTTATTCAGAGCATGCCGAAAAAAGAATGAAACAAAGAGGAATAACTGAACTAGAAGTAGAGCATATCCTAAACCATCCGCATTATATAAAGAAATCCTTTGAAGGAAGAAAAGAAGCAGTAGGAGAGGTTAAAAATAGAGTTATAAAAATAGAATTTATTGAAATAGAAAGTTATATAAAAGTAATAACGGTTATGTAAAACATGAAATTTGAATATGATAAAGAAGTGGATGCTGCATATATTTACTTGCAATATCCTATAAAAGAAGGAGAAGCTAAAAAGACCATTGAGCTAAATGAGAATATAATACTTGATTTTGATGATAAGGGAAAGCTAATAGGAGTGGAGATATTAGAAGCAAGCAGAGTTATAAATAAAAAAATAATATTAGAAGCTCAGGCGATTTAACTTTTCTTATAGGCTTCAACCACCAATAAGTATATAAATAAATTCCTATTTAAAAAGAACATGAAAAAGAGGATGTACATCATTTTCTTGTTGCTGGGATTATCGTTAATACCTGTTGCTAGTGCTATAGTAGAGTTGGGAGACATATCTTTAAAGGAGAAATACAATCTAGGGGATACAGTAAGCATTGATGGCAAGCTAGTATCAACAATAGATACAAGTGGTATATTCACTATAGAATTAACATGTGGATCTACTTCCTCGCCTTTTATCGCAAAAATAGTTGATTTAAAAGCCAATGAAGAGCAGTTTTTTTCAGAAAAATTAACAATCCGTAAAGGAAGCTTAGGAGACTGTCATTTCACAATTGGCATTAAAGGCATAGAAGAAAAAACAACTAGCACGATTAACGTAACAAATGAGCTGCAAGGCGATTTTAAAATAGATTCTAATGTACTCCAGTTAGGCCAGTCAGTTAAATTGACAGGAAAGGTCTTAAGATTAAACCAGGTAAATGCAGAGGGCAGTGCAGTAGTATATATCAAAAAAGAGAATGGCGAAACAATAGACACAGATGACCTCCAGTTAAGCGGTGGTGAGATAAGTTACACATACAAGGCAGAAAGCATACCTCAGGGAGATTACACAATAGATCTTAATGTTCTTGATATTTATGGCAATGAGATGTACTTCAAAAGTATAGCAGATTTTGAAGTGAGTGGTGAAATAACTATAGATTTAAATCTTGATAAAGCAGAAGTGTTGCCTGGAGAAGAAGTAAAATTAACAGGAACAATAAAATACAAGAAAGCATCTGATTCTTCAAATATAGAAGTGAAAGTAGGGGAAGATACAGCAGCAGTTGCTCCTGATGGCTCTTTTGCATATACTTACTTTACAGGCAAAGCAGTAAAGAGCGCAGAATACACTTTAAATGTAATAGCTCAGGATAAATCTGGGAATTATGGAGAAAAGTCATTTACATATAGAATAACTCCTGTTCCAACCAATATAGAGCTATACATTCCCAAAGAAGAGGTTCTTCCAGGAGAGACATTAACAATTACAGGTTCAATCTCTGACCAAGCAGGAGACAAAATGGCTGGAGGAGCTTTAATAGAGGTTTACAGTTCAAAAGGAGAGGTATTGACCACAGGTACAGCCATCTTAGATTATACTGTTCCAGAACTTACAGTCCCAGGAATAGTTAGAGTTAAGGCATCTAGTAAAAACTTAATCAAAGAAGATGAATTCTCGATAGGGGAGAAAAGAGAGTTTGAAGCCACAGTTGACAACACAAATTTGTACATTAAAAACATAGGCAATGTTAAATTTGATGGGGAAGCAGAAATAATAGCAGGAGCAGAAAGCTCATTTGAAAAGGTAAGAATAGGAATCAATGAAGTGAAATCTATTAATCTTCAAGACAGGGCAGGGACCTATGACTTAAAAGTGCTTGTAGGAGAGAAAGAAATCTCCCTAGGCGAAGTAACTATAATAGATGAAAGAAACATATTCAGCAAATTAGCAAGCCCATTAACAGGTAATGTAGTTGGTGCTGGAGACAAAGGGGGAGTTCTTTTAGGCTACCTTATTGTGATCTTGATTCTAGTAGTCTTTGTAGCTGGATTTTACTTCACAAAAATTAAGGGCAGGGATCGCTTGGAATTAATGAGGGAAAGGGAAAGGAGAGAGGCAAAAAGATTCAAGGAGAGATTACAGCAGCAAAAAATGCAGTCAACAGGAAAAAGGTCTTTTGGCCGGGAAATCCATCCTGAGGAGGCAAAACAGTTTAGAGAGCAGATTATGAAAAATACAAATCCTGATCAGCAAAGAAACAGGCCGAGATCTATTTTCTAGCAATAAAAATAATATCTTTTTCTTCTTCAATTTCTTTTTCAATTTTAAAATGTTTTTTTATTAATCTCTCAATTTTCTCTTTTTTTCTAGTTTTCTTTAAAAAAGTTAAAACAAATTTATCTTTACCAACTCTTTTAATCTCTTTAAGCCCTTTTTCTATATTATCAAAGTTTTGAATTGCAGTTATTGAAACCACAATATCAAAAAAATTGTTTTTATAGGGTATCTTTTCTGCAGAAGCCAAATTATACTCTATTTTATCTTTTTGTCTGACTCTTTCTAATAATTTTTTAGAAGGATCAATGCCATATCTTTTGCACCTCCATGGCCCTGTAGTTAAACCAGTCCCGCATCCAACATCAAGAAGCTTATCTTTTAATTTTACTTTAATACACTTTTTAATTAATTTTATTTTCTTTAGCTGCTCCTCTTTATGGAGTTCTTCATATCCTCTTGCTGTTACATCATAAAAATCCATAAAATTATTAACTAATCTGGTTTTATAAAACTATTTTTACAACCAATATTTAAATACTAATATCCATTTATGAATATTACCATAAAAAAGGATTGAAGAGCAAAGGATTCAAGGAGGTTAAAGCAGTAAATATTGTAGAGAAATAGTTTTTTAAACAAAAGGATCTATTTAAAAAAGAGGAAAATTTTTTATAAAATGAACAAAAAATCAATCATGTTTACCTTTATTGCAGTAACAATGCTTCTTGTAATTCTTGTGTCTTTTTTAATAACAGTGCAAACCTCAACAAAGTCGCAAACAGATAAAATACTGGCAAAAGCAACAGCAACAAATGCCTTTGTAGAATCATTTAATGTAAATGTAGGTTCAGCTTTAAAAGCGTCGGCAAATCAGGCTATCTTAGCTTTAGAAGATAGAATGGATGTTAGTGATGTCTATTTAACCCCCCCTACAGATCAAAAAATTAAATGGGTAATGTTATTTGGATCATACCAAGGCCAAAATTTGAGAATGATGAGGCCTAGACAAGCAGATGGCACAATTACAGACATGACATTAAGCTCAACATTAAACGAATTTAAAAAAGTAGCAGCAAGAAGTAATATTATCCTAACTTATAATTCTCCAAGCCCAAACTTTGTAACATTTTTAATGGTTTCTCCGTGGGAATTAAGGGTAAACCTTCAATTAAAAAATGTAAGAGTAACAGATAGAGAACAAGAAATAAGCTGGAACCTTGGAGATGTCGATGTATACACAATCTTAGACATTACAAAGTACAGAGATCCTTTTTATCTTATAAATGACGACATTAATATAACAATAACAAAAACAAATGTACCTGATTTTGAAAGTTCTGATAATCTAAATTACTTTATAGACAACTTTCAGTTTATAAACCATACTGATGCTCCAGATTTCATACAGAGATTATCTGGAGAGTTTAATAGCGTTTCAAATAATGGATATGAAACAATACTAAATAGTGGCCATATCACCCCGCCAAATACACCCAATCCAAACAGCGACTCATACGTAGACTTTTTGTATTGGGGAACAAGATATACGCCTTCTAGTTGTAGTGTATACGGAGTTCCAGCGCCAATTAAATTAGATCAGCAACACAAGCTGTACTATACTGGAGATGTATGTCCCCTTGATGAAGGATTTTAATTTTCTCCAAAAACTAGTTTTTCACGAGAAATTAAAGTGGTAACCTCTTTGCTTTTCTTAAAAAATTCTTCATTGATATCTACATCTTTGCATATAAAACAATTGTGTTTATGTGCAAAAATTAATTAAACTCCTCCACAACCTTCATCAGTACTTCCATCACAATTATTATCAATACCATCATCACAAATCTCAGCTATGTTTCCTGTGTTATCACTACAAAAGGTATTTGTTTTTACAGCATTACAGTTCCATGTACCTTCCTCACATGAGTCAGTATCTGCACCATCACAGGTATTAGAAGGTGTGCCTCCAGTTATAACACCACAGCCGCCGCAGGCATTTTTTACTCCATTATCTATAGTCCCATCACAATCATCATCCACACCATTGCAAGTTTCAGTTTCAGCAGCACAGGTAGAACTTTCTCCAAAAGTTAACCTTTCTCTGGAAATCAATGTTGTTACTTCTTTGCTTTTCTTAAAAACCTCTCCATTAATATCAATAGAAAAGCCATATTGTTCAGGAATTAATCCTTTTGTAACATCTTGAACAAACAACTGGGCATTAGGGCTGGTATCCCCCTCTTTTTCCCTGAAAATAACTACCTGCTCTAATAATGTATTTTTCTGGTTCTTAATTCTTCCATCTCCAATCATTGTTTGAATTTCATTATATTTTGTCAGGTCCAGCTCATTTATTTTAATTTTTGAAAAAATGTTTAGCATGTCTTCAGAAAAATAAAATTGTTGGTCTGTATTATGAGAAACAAGAAAAAAAGAATAAATATTAGCCAAAACAAATCCAAATAAGATTAAAGCAAAAATGCTGTCAATTGAAAAGAAAAATCCTTTTTTCATCTCTTTTTTTCATCTCTTTTTTTCTTTTTAATAAAATACACTACCAATATTGCAGCCATTATCGCAATACCAAAAACAACATCATTATTGCCTTCATTGCTGCTTTCCTCTTCATAAATAATGTTCTAATACTTTTTTATTAAGATCCTAAAGGGAAGCATGAACCTGTGATACATTCAAGACCAACACCACAGGATACACAAGTTGCAGCTCCGCAGGAAGGAGCCGTGCAACTTGAACATAATCCGGTTGAAGGAGTACATGAATTAGCGCAACTAGTTGATGATGATGGATAAGTACACCTCTTACCAGCAGCGTTACAGTATGCGCTGCAGCTTCTTATTGTAGGTGAGCAGGTAATTATTACAGTAGTATGAACACATGAATTTGTATCTTCATTACATGTATCAGTTGTGCACAAATTAGCAGGAGATTCTTCACAGTTTCTTGTACCTGTACTTTGACAGGACCCTTCACTGCAATAATCTCCGGTAGTACAGTATAATCCATCACTACAGCTTATAACATCCCCATCAGCATCAACATCAATACCTCCATCACAATTATCATCTATCCCATTGCATGTCTCTGTTCCTGGTACTTTGCTGCATACACCCCATACTCCAGCACTACAAGTTTTTACAGCCCCAGAGCAATACCCTATTTGTGAGCAGTCTGAAGTAGTAGTTAAATCCTCATCTACAGTCCCATCACAATCATCATCAACATTATTGCAGGTCTCTGTTTGTGGTACTTTGCTGCATGCACCCCACACTCCACTAGTGCATGTTTTTCTAGCTCCAGAGCAATATCCCGTTTGTATGCAATTGGTATTGCTGGTTAATGTATTGGATGAGAAAATTTCAAACTCATTATCCGTATAGCTATCGCAATCATCATCCACATTATTGCAGGTCTCTGTTTGTGGTACTTTGCTGCATGCACCCCACACACCATTAGTGCAGGTTTTTACAGCTCCAGAGCAATATCCTGTTTGTATGCAACCTATAGTCTTAGTTAATTCCTCATCTACTAATCCATCACAATCATCATCCACATTATTGCACGTCTCAGTTGCTCCAGGTTTGATAGCGTCGCTTCCATCATTGCAGTCATTATGGCATGTAGTAGTATCATAATTATCATTATCATTATCCCTCCCCTGCATCTGTCCACTCATAGTATTCTGGTCTTCTTCATTAATCAACCCATCCCCATTAAAGTCATACTTGCCATTATTGTTGTTCAGACTACTTTGACCAAATTTACTAAGTAGCACATCAGAATCAGGATCACCAACACATCCATCTTCTAATAGGATGTTATTTTCAGGTTCTGTGAAAATAGTCCTCTTAGCAAAGTCATACCCACAAGCTCCATTTTCATTTTTAATCAGATTACAATTTTGGTCAATATTATCACAAATTTCAGTAGCCCCAGGATGTATAGCGTTTCCTCCTTGATTCAAAACATCATTGCAATCTAAATAGCAGGTAGTGGTATCATAGGCATCATTATCATTATCGCCTCCATCACTATCACCTCCTTCCATCTCTCCAATCATAATAACTTGATCACCAGCATCAATCAACCCATCTCCATTTAAATCATAAAAACCATTTCCAGTTAAATTAGGATTTAGTCCAGCTTTATCAATAGTAATGTCCAAATCAGGATCCCCTATGCAACTATCAATTCCAACATCATAAGAATTAAACCTTGTAAAATCAGTCCTCTTAGCTAAATCATATCCACAAACCCCGCCTTCATCTTTAGCCCCATTACAATTATTATCAATATCATCATCACAAATCTCAGTAACTCCAGGATTGATATCCGCGTCATCATCATTACAATCCTTACGGCATATAGCCGTATCATAGGCATCATTATCAACATCACCCCCCTGCATCTCTCCAATCATAATAACTTGATCACCAGCATCAATCAACCCATCTCCATTTAAATCATAAAAACCATTTCCAGTTAAATTAGGATTTAGATCTTGCAAAACCTTAAAAGAAATAATATCTAAGTCAGAATCTCCTACACAACCATCAGTTCCAACAACATAAGAGTCATGATCATTGAAGTCGATTCTCTTAGCTAAATCATATCCACAAACCCCGCCTTCATCTTTAGCTCCATTACAATTATTATCAATATCATCATCACAAATCTCAGTAGCTCCAGGATTTATAGCTTCTCCTTGATTTAAAACATCATTGCAATCTAAACGGCATATAGTAGTATCATAATTATCATTGTCAATATCAACACCTTCAGAATTAATAGCCAACAAAATGGAGTCATCAAAATCTATCCTTCCATCAGCATTAAAATCAAACAAACCATAAGATTTATCCCAATTATCACTTGTATTCCCTAAAGGTTCTAAGGGTTCAGGAAATAAATGGTCGCTAAACAAATCAAGTTCAGGATCACCAACACATCCATCTTCTAATAGGATGTTATTTTCAGGTTCTGTGAAAATAGTCCTCTTAGCAAAGTCATACCCGCAAACAGCACCATCATCATATTCTAAATTACAATTTTCATCTACAAGATTTCCGCAGATTTCAGCAGCTGCAGGATTAATATCTACATTAGTTTCGTCACAATCATTACCACCGCAAGAAAGATCTTTATAGCCATCACCATCTATATCTGGACATTCGCTAACCAATAATAACTCGCTCTTAGAAGATAAACTACCTAAAGAAGCTGTAAAATAATATTCAGGGGGACTATCATCTCTAGGGCCACTAGGAGTATCTTCAATATCTTCTTGCCACTCAGCTTTCCAAGTAGTGGTTGCTATTCCACCAATTATTTTGGCGCTATTAGGATTCTCTATAGCATCATCATGTAATGTTGTAAAATCTTTTTCTTTCACAGCAAAGGTAACATTAATCTTGTCATCGCACCTAGGAGCATCAACAGTTAAGCTTACTCTAGTATTTTCAACAGTTTGTCCAACACTCCATATAGCATTGGTTAAAGCGCAGTTTACAGAAGAATCAACAAATCCAGTATACTTTTCAAGAATATATTTGATAGTTTCACCAGATTGAACCCCCACCTCATTGCAGTTAGCAGCAGCCCAGTTATTCTTGTAAGTTTCATAAAAAGCAGAAAGATCCCCGACTTCAGCGCTAATAATTTTTGAATTATCAGGATCACCTAAAAATTCCAAAAGAGCAGCTCTCGAAATAGATTTGTACTCTTCAAAGCTATCAGAATTTGAGGGGCAGTTAGTAGAAGCATCAACCGTTACAATAGCAAAACTTACAAAAATTAAAATAAAGAGAGCTTTCTTAGACACAGTTGACCTCAAATTATCTTTTTTCTAAAAACGAAAATTATTGCACTTATTATTATAATAATTACAATAGCCGCAATTAAAAATACAGGTGCAGTATTCTCATTTTCTGTTTCTGCTTCAATTACAGGCTCATTTACAGTAGATTCAATAGCTTCAGGAGCGCTTGTTTCTTGAACAGCTAAATCTTCCACAACAACAAGATCATCCAATACCGGAGCTTTTCCTTCTTTTAGGTTAGGATAATTGTTAATGTCAACACCAGCATTTTGGGCAGCAGAAATAACTTTTTTTCTAAACTCTGACTCATCGCTAAAATCATATCTATCATCCAAAACAGACAAGATTATAGCCATTTTTTGAGGATCATTGGCAAATTGCTGTAATCCTCTTTCAATAGAAGCTTTATCCTTATCACTTATTTTAGCACTAGTAGCCCCTAATAACAAGAAAAAAATTGCAATCACAGAAACAAGCTTAAAGTACATAAAACACACCTCCTTTTAATAAATCTGGATTCTTTCTTTAGTTTAAAAACTTTCGTTTTTATTAAATTTTTTATAGAGTAAAAATCCAACTAATAAAATTAAAAAAACTAAGCCAATAAAAGGATAAAAGCTTAAGCTTCCTACTCCTCCTTTATACTTGAGCATTATCCTGTTAATTGTTTTCCCGCTGACTCCTTTTTCATCGCAGTTTGCATTTTCCCAGTTATTCTGGTAAGTTTCATAAAAAGTGCTGAGTTGGCTTACTTCTAGCCCATTAAGTTTAGATTCTTTGGGTTTTTCCAAATATTTGATTAGGATATTCCCGCTTAACTCTTGGAATTCCTCTTTAGTGTCATAATCTTCTTTGCAGTTTAAGCTGGCCTGGGTGCTAGAAAGAAATACAAGTATCATTAAAATATATATTAGTCTCATGGCCATGTACAAGCAGGTTGTACTCCGCATAGACTCCATTCATCACAGCATCCATACCTGTAATCAGGCACTAGGCTATTCAAAAATCCGCAGAAATTAAAACCTTGCGCATTCTGGCATACCACCTTGCTTGTCCTATACTCTTTTCCCATATCCCATACAATTAAGTGCATTTTCACTAATTCTCCCTTTCCATCTTTATTATTGTCTAAGTAAACAACTCTTATAATCCTAAAAATATTTTCAGCATCAATAGCATCAAGCTCCTCTTTTTTAGCTACGCCACCATAAGCTCTTTGATTAGTCACATTTCCTTTATTATCTTCAAAATAAAAAGCATATTGATAACTAGTCCCGAGTAAAAATTGAGAAACTAAATACCCTCTGGAAGTTCCAACTAAGGAATCAAATTCATTTAATTTATCCACATCAACCCTTCCATTAGTCATAATCCCTATCCTTCCATTGCTATTTTTCCAGTTAAGCATGTCATGTCCTTTACTCAATAAAGAATTGGCAATGGTAAATCCATCATCTGATATTTCCTCAAAATCACTTTCTCTTTGAGGTATATCAACAATGCTGTTGGCAAAAATAATCCCGAGAATAATCATTACAAGCATAGCAACCATAAAATCACCGTACCAGAACTGGCCTCTTTTCATGCAAGTAAAAAGAAATCCTTAGTTAAAAACATTTTGTTTAAACAATAAATGAATCTTAAGAGATGATCTTATAATAATGACTATCGTAACCTCTATCAAATCCCATCTTACGAAAGAATCCTTCAGCTATTGTGTTTGTAACTTCACAGTACACTGCTCGTATTCTTCTTTTCTGTACATCGTTGAGAATTGTATCCAAGACCTGTGAACCTATACCTTGGCGATGTTGGGTAGTGCTACTGTGTGGATAAAAAAATATTTCTGCAATTTTTGAACCGGATGGCAAACCCCCATCTAAAAGTAGACGCATGTGATGGTTTCTGTCTAGCTCCATGATTCTCAAGTCTGCACTACCTCTACTTCCATCATCATGGGTCACTTCATATTCTACATAATCTTCATTATCACAACTCTTACTTATTTCCATCTTTTTGATGTTCATAGATTTTTTGAAAAAAGTATATTAAAAACATTTCTAAAAATCCTCTCACTTTTGACTGAGGTAAGGAGATAAAGTTTACTTTACAACCCACTAGAGATTGACAAAGTTCTTATTCGATTTGGCTACTATGTCTCTCTCCCCAATTCTGTATTTTACTATTGCCCTAGGCACATGAATTCTAGGTGCATCATAATTGTCCTTGACTCTGTAAGAAACAACCCTCTCCTCTCCTTTTACCATATTATCCAATCTCCAAAGAAGCATTTCAGTGCCGGATTCTCTGCTTACTTTGCTAGGTTTAGGAATCCCAAATTCTGCAGGAATATTTGTTCCTTTAGGCAAATAATCAATCAATGTTAGGTATTTAATTGCTTTTCTGCTTTCATTTTTAACAATTAGTAAAACTTTCATATTAACAGTTTTCCCTGATCTAACTGTTAAAATTCTTTTCTTCACTGTAATCTTGCTTCCAAAAGTATAATACAGCAGCCATAAGGCAAGTACAGCAACAACAAGGATTGAAATAGGAGTTCTATAACTTGTAGTGACATTTATCTTGTAGGAATCTCCAGGCCCCAATACAAAATTCCACTGATAGGTATACATGCCATTTTCCTTAAAAGCTTTTGTAGGAGCAGGATAGACACTTGTGAAATAGCTTTCAAAAAATGTGACTCTTGCCTTATAAGTTTCAGTAGTCTCTACATTCCCCCCATTATGTTTCACAAACTTCCTTTCAGTCAGTAAAAATCCTTCATTAACAGATTCATCATCGGTCACATCTTTATAAAAACCCACCTGGACTTTTTCAGTTTTATCCACTAATGTATTTCCATTTAATTCAACAAGGATTCTTAAATCATATTCTCCATTCTCTATATTCTTGTCCAGATTAACTTCAAATTCTTCATTTCTTAATTCAGCAGGCAAGAACTCAACAGTTCTTGAGTCTTCAAACAAGGGGCTTGTCAAAGAAATCTTTACATCTTTAAGCTCAATGCTGTATTTATTCTTTAAGCCCAATCGTATCAAATTTTCTCTTCTTGGGTCTAACCCATCAGGATTGAATTCAAGGTTCGCACTCACCAAATCTTCATAAGCAATAACATCCACAAGCACCAAATGATCAGCAAAAATCTCAGGGGTTGTTCTGGAATAAACTCTTAAATTAACAGAATACCTTCCAGGTTTTAGTCCTCTGCTTGGTGTTAGTTCAACTTTCGTTTTGGCAGTTTTCTCAGTTCCAACTTCCAGAAAATCATCTTCTATCTTATCTCTCCAATTGCTATCTCCGATAGAAATGCCAAACACGTCAGAACTTGTCCCTTCATTTGTCACAGAGATGGTAAAAGAGGCAGTTTCTTCAGGTGCCAGAACATTTTTAATAACTTCGTCTTCAACAGCAATTTGTGCAGTAACAAAAGGAACTAAAATTAAGATAAAAAACATCACCAAAATCTTTTTTTTCATATTATTCCTTTCTTTGCACTTGCTATATTTAAACTTTTTGTATTACTCGGCATGTGTGAAAATCTCAAAGAGAGGTAAAGATTCAAGATTGTAGAGAATCAATCTTGAATATACTTCTGCTCTTTGACCGAAGATTTTATGGCATCTCACATAATCTCCGTACCTTCTCTTAACACTGC
>JACQNJ010000012.1 GCA_016203115.1 Candidatus Woesearchaeota archaeon | reverse complement strand
TTTTCACTTTCTAATTCTATTATTACATATGTGTCTGTTATGTTTAACATTGTTAGCTTATGCTCCTCTCCATTTATTTTAAAGCTAAACCAGTCATTTTGCGAGAAGTCTAATTCTTTGACCTTTGTGAATTCAATAATCCCCTCTTTAGTACCTGATCCACCAAGAGCAGCTCCTCCAGCGCTCCCTCCGCCCCCTCCAGGCCCTCCGGAATCAACTGGGCAGTTTGTACACGTAATTGTGCTAGATGTTGAATCTGTTTTTGACGCTACCCCCCCTGAGCCTGTTGCTGCAGCTGAAATTGTGAACTTACAATCACCCGATGTGCCTTGTGTTACAGTCCATGTTCTTGATTGTTTATTGCCATCTTGCATATCACTTATTACTTTTTCTGAGTCTTGGTTTCCTATTGAACAACCTCCACTGTCTACTGTGAATGTTAAACTGACATCTATGTTGCCTCCTGCTGTAACTTCTGCTGTTGTTGTGAAGGAACTGCTCATAGCTGCACTTGAAGCTGAATTTGACACTGTAACAGCAACATTAATTATGTTCACTTTCCTGTTATTATCTGCTACATAGGTATCTGTAACCTGGTCCAGCATTATTTTTGAAAAGCCATTATCCCCTGATTTTGTGGCTCTTAACCCTGAAAATATAACTTGAGTAGATTGCCCTGCGCTTACTGATACGCCAGAAGCCTGAGGATAGTTAGAATCTTCAAGCCAGTTACCTGCATCTGGGTATAAAGTTGCAGTATTTACTGTACCCGATGCATCACCGTTATTCTTTATATCTGCAGTACAAGAAAAAACGTTATTTATTACAGACTCTGAAGGAGAGCAGGAAAAGCTTGTAACTGCAAAATCCGCAGCTGCAGATACAAAGGTTATACTCATAAGTAGCATAATTAAAAATACAAATGCCTTAATTATCTTATTTTTCATTTTATGATGTTGCATTCACTTTAAATGCGACCTTTTCTAAAACATAATTCCAATCATCATCATAGCATGCTATTTGTAATCCATAATACTGAGCTTTCCAGTCTGTTGTGTTGAATGTATAGGTATGGGATGTTCCTCCTGTTGTTACAAAAGACCCAGAAGTAGATGTGGAATATGAGCCATTATATGTTGAGCGATAGTTGTTTGAGACCCATTCTATGTAGTATATATTTCCATTATAATTGCTATATTTTGTCGTGTTACATGCATCTAATGACTGCGCGGAAAACCCTGTAGAATTACTTAGGGTTGTATTCCAAGTTCCACAATTCCAGCTATGGAAGATGTCATAATTATATACAGATAAGCTACATAGGCTATTCTCGTTTGTTGTTGCACTGAATGATAGACTTGTATTCGTGTAAGTTGCATTATTAACCGGGGCGCTTATGGTTATGTTTGGACCAACCAAATCTTTAACACGAACATTTCCATCAGTTATTGTTGCAGTTCCAGAGCTTCCAGAAATAGTTGCCTTTATGTAATAATCCCCCCTTGACCAATTTGTCGATGGGACTTGAATTCTTAATATGGCACTTCCATTTGTTGTAGTTGTTGGAGAGTATGTGGCAGTAGTATATGTCCTACACCATTCATTCCAGCAACTTGAACCTGAATAGGCATATTGAACTCCTGTTATGTTTGCATCAACAGCATTGTAATTTGAATCTCTTACATAAAGCCTTATTGTAATATTTTCATTTACCACAAAATCATGTTTATAGTCTCCATTCACATTTGTGTTTGAGAAATATCCATTATAAGCTGATCTTCCTTCAAAGTAAACTCCTGACCAATCTTCTATCTTAGAAGTTGAGTCATTTTGCTTTGTCCATTCTGCCTGGAGATAGTTGTAACCAACTTTCCAGCCCCCTGATGGAGGAGAGATTATGACATTTTGTGTGCCAGTGACTGTGCATTTACCAGAAACATTTGAGTAGCAGCTTCCTACACTGAAAACGTATTCTTCTTTTATGCTTTTGTAGTTATCATAACGCCACTGATAAATCTTTGTTAAATTTCCTGTTGCAGCTGCTCCTGACAGGGGTCTTGATACGTTAACTGAAACATTTATAGCTGCATTTGTCAACTTATTTGTGCTGCCTACTAAAGTCCAGCTTATCTGGAAAGGAACTGTTTTGAATGATAACCATCCTGTTTGAGTGTCATTTTGAACATTATCCTTAACAACAATATTCAGATAATGATAGCCACCCCAGCTCCCAGAGCTCCATTCATTATTATTTGGACAGAATATAATAACGCTTGTTCCATTGAAGGTCTCCGATGTATAATTTGTATAGTTTGTTCTAGTACTACTTGACATGGTCCATGTATCTTCATACACATTAATAATTGAATAGTTTCCAACTAAAGGAGAGTTAGAGTACCAGTCTGGGTCATAAACATTTAGACTAGCATTAATGCATCGATCTGAATCTATATTATAGGTGCTTGAGGATACCTGCACTCTAAATGGCTGGACATTAAACCATAACCAAGCTGTTGAGGTTTCATTTTCCAGATTCTTTAGAACTAATTCCCCCCAGTAATAACCTGTTGGCCAGGTCCCATTATTGTAAGTTATGTTGAGTAATCCATTTCCTGTGATGTTATTTGGAGTAAAGTTAAGGTTTTCTGGATAATTATACTCTTTTGATTGATAGGTCTGCTGATCCCATGTTCTTAAGACTATATCGTTGACTGTGACATTTATGTAATCTGAACTGTTGTATTTACTAAATATATTGTTATACCAATATCCGGATTTATAACTTTTAACAGTTGTAACATTGAAATACATTGGGCTATTGCCCCTGATACTATACTTGTAGTTACTTCCATTATTGTCTGTAGGCTGAGTTTCAACATAAAAAGCTATGGTGTTGAACCACGCATATCCTGTATCTGTGCCATTAACATCTAGGATAACAGAGTAATAACCCGTGTTCCATGTGCCTGCAGAAGGAGATATCCGCAAGATGTAATTGCTTTGATTGCCTGCATTAGCATTCCAGTACCATGGACTTGAAGCATTTACATATATTTTGTCTGCTGAGTATTGCGAAGAATTCAACTCTTTGCAAGGCCAGGTTCTACAATCTTGGATTTTTTTAACACCAATACTTATGTTGCCCCAGATATTGTCTCCTCCAACATAGTTATAACTATAATCTCCTGCTTTTGATATTTTTATGTATAAACTAATATTTTCTTTTGAGCTGAAATAATTTTTATAGTTACACCCTGTTGTTAAGCATTCAACCGGCTGACCGTAAACGTCCCATAGTTTGACACCGAACGAGGCATATCCGTAATCTGTATCTCCGCTAGAAGTTGTTGCTTGCAAAATAACACGATAATAACCAGTTCTCCATACACCATTTGGTGCTTTTGATGCTGGAAGGGATATTGAGCCAGTGCCTGATGTTATGGTTGCAGAGCTTATGTTGCTGAGATTGTAGTTATATCCAATTGGGGGCCATATCCATTCCCCATCGCTTCCCTGATACTCTACTTTTTTTACTGTTATTGTTCCTGATAAACCACCTGAGCTAGATGAAGTGCTCCACCAATTGCCACCGGCTTCATAAAGCTGCACATTTAATGTTATATTACTTGATGGGCTATTTTGCCATGTCTGACTCCAACCATATAAATAGAAAGATCTTGCCTCGAATTTACCATAGGCAATTGAAGTTGTACTATCCTGCCCTTGAATATTAAATTTAGCTATATTGGTGCCTGAATCCCATTTTAATGATGGCTTTATTGTGCAAGTATATGTACCTGAATTGTCCGATGCCTGGCATGATGAATCTGTAACATTTACATTTTGTAATGCCCCAGATTCCTGGTTTCTTACTTCCATTACTGTTAATGTTGCATTTGTGATTGCTTGTTTCTTTGTTGTATCAATTGTACAACCTGAGATTGTTCCGTAAGAGCTGGAATTTGTTGCTGTAGAATTTATGGCTGTTGCTCTTCCTGAAGGATTGTTTGCCTGGTTTAATTTTATTTCAAAGTAAATCGTGTCTGATGTTTTGAATTGCCATACATAGTAATAACCAGAGGTAACTGAACCCGGTGTATCTTTTGGGGCTATGCATATATCATATGGATTAATGATAAACTTTGCATTTGTTCCAGCTGTTCTGTTATTGCCAAATACAAAGACGTTGTATAGGCCACCTGCTTTTGGAGCATCTAATTTTAATCTTTGGTTTGTGGAATTCCATGCCCATTCATAAACTGAATTAGAGGTATTAACTAAATCAAAATTGTTGACTTGGGTATATGTAAATTCCGAGCCGTTCATGTAACTAACCAGGAAAACTTCTGCTTCTGTGAGATTCAAAGAAGTGGCAGTTCGATTATAACTTGTCAGGCTAATATAAGCATATTCATTTACCCCAAATAATTCCTTTAAATTCCCATCTTTGTCAGTTGATTGGGCTGATATAACTGCACTTATTACATTTATTACTTGGCTTTCTGTTTGAACAGTACCCTGATTTGCCAATGTTACGTATAGTGTATATTTACCTGTATTTGAGGAAGCATTTATTGAAAATTCGTAGCAACCACCTTTACCACAAGATGTATTCCATGTAGCATTTCCATAGGAAACAACATTATTCAAACTATCTGCTAGGTATATTGAGAAAAATGATGAGCTTATGTTGGTTATTACAGAGCCATCTGAGCGATTAGTTGGATAGACTTCAAAGTTTAATGTTTTGTTCGGGAAAGCGCTATATTCATATTCAAATCCTGAATTGCTTGTTCTCTTATTGATAGCTAGTTTCCAATCTTTCACTTCAAAGGAAACCGTTGATGTTATACTACCATCTCCTGTTTTTGTTATTGTTAGTTGCGCAATGTATGAACCGTAACTGAATGTTAAGGCATCTGCTGTGAACAAAAATGTATTCGTGAATGAGTTATTGCTATTTAAGGTTGTTGAAGTAATTGTCTTGATGTTGCTGCCTGAAGAATTTGCGATATAACCTGAAAAAGTGTATATGTCTAATGAAGATGCATTTGTAATGCTGACTTCGACCTTGCCCTGCTCACCTATTGCAAAAACGTTCTTTAAAGATTTTCCGAGTTCATCCTTCATATAGGTATTTGCTGAAAAAGGAACTACTGAGAACGAGCTAAAGGCCTTGAAGTTATTTAACTCTAGAATATAATCTCCGTAAGTTGATGGGGCTGTAACTGTTGTAGAGCATTTTCCATTACTAGCAGTAGTACAATTGAATGACTGTAGAGAACTTTTGCTTGAATTTCTTAAGGTGCCATTAATAGAAGCATTACTTACATGGATTATATCATCCCCTATAATCCTTATTGCTTCAACATTTACTTTTACAGCCTCTGAAGGATTATACCTTGCTTTTTCAGGCCTTACCACAAAATAGTCTAATGTTTGGTTTACAACATTGATCTGGACTTCTGAGAACCATGTTGTATTATTTGGATCCTTGTATTCTGCTCTAATATAATAATTGCCTACTGATGAAATGTTAATGTTTGTAGCTGTCGGATAGAAAGTGCTTTTTGAATAAAAAGAACCACCTGAATCTGTTGTAAATGTGTAGTTGATTAATTGGGTTCCATTAGTAAACCTTATTGTTAGATTTATACTTGTATTCTGCAAAGGGGATGATGATGAAACTAGACTCCCATTGGCTGAATAATTTGCTTGGTATAAATATCCTTTAAATTCTATTGCCTCGTTAGTTATGTAAACTGATTTTGGGAGTGTAAAGTAGATGTCAGCAGTATAAGAAGGTGAGACTGTGTGAACTATCAATAAGGAGAGAAACATAAAAATGAATAAGAAAATACTAGTCTTAAGGAAATTCTTTTTAATTATCACATCTTTTCCAATGTAAAACTATACTCTATTGTATTTAAACTTTTCTTTTTAACAAAGGTTACCTTAATTTGTAGAACTTTTCAGCGTATCTGCAATTATTTTTTAATCCGTATTTTTTTGCTCTAAGGTAAACTGGAACAAAGGTTAGTAGAATAGAAAACCACTGGCTCTTGAAAAGTTGCATTGCCTTTATCTTTTTTTTGAAATGATTCGAGATATCTATGTACATTACCGGCCTGTTTTCCGGAGTTATATTCCAGACTTCAAAGGCAAATAAGTCATATTTTTTTCTTGTTGAATCAAGAGCTTTTGAAACTATTTGATAGACTGCCTTGTGGTCACCTGGTGCATGAGGGTCTTGGGGAGAATGAGTGAAAATTTTTTCAGGCCTATATTTCAAAATTATTTTTTTTACTCTCAAAACTGTGGGTTTATCATTAACAAATTCTTTTATGTTTGCATCTGGAAGACCTAAAAATATTGTTTCTTGAGTTCCTAGAAAACTGCTTACCTTCTTTATTTCTTTTAGCCTTGTTTTCTTTACATAATCTGCTTGCAAATGCGGCAAAGAGGCTTCTCCGTAAGAAAAGATGATAACTATAACTTTTTTTCCTCCTTCTACATATTTTGCTATTGTGCCTCCCATGCCTATGGACTCGTCATCAGAGAATGGGCACAAAATACAAGAATGTTACCCATGCACACCACCTCCTACCAAGGCTAAACTTTCAAGCCTTTGCGGTAATGTTGTTTTAACCATCATAAGAACTTGAAGAATTCTTTGTATAAAAATGTTTGTGAAAAGATGCGCCAGCTGGGATTTGAACCCAGGTCACCAGCTTGGAAGGCTGAAATATTAGTCCATTTTTACCAATGTCTAACCACTGTACGACTGGCGCATTAATTTAAGTATATGTTATACTTTTTTAAATGTTTTGAGTTTGCCGGTCTGATTTTTTCAAAAAATCTCTTTATATCCTTTTTTTTGTAGATATAAAGATTTTTTCCACTTACTCCTACTTTTATCCCTAAATTTAAGATTAATATTTTTTTTATCTCTTTGAGGTATCTTCTATCTGCGCTTATTATTTCTATAACTGTATCTTTTTTCCTTCTTTGATATATGCTTCCATCAGTATCAAATAACCCCCGAACATATGATGTTAACAACTTTTTTGATTTGTAAACTTGCTTTGGTACTTTTAATTTTCCCAGTTTATTTCCTTTGGGAATACCATATTTTGTGTTGAGGAGATTAGCTAGGTTTTTTGAGTAAGTCCTTACCTTTAACTTATTATTTTGCTGTTCTATCTTAAATTTTAAATTTAAATTTTTTTCAAACATATTTTTTACATACAACAGATAATCTTTTTCTAATGCACTCCCCACCACACAAATTTCATGATTAACTTTAGAAATATGGCCATCTCCGTTTAGTATCCCGAAAATTTCCGCTAATAATCTGTTCATTCTCGGTTCTTTTATTATTTTTTCAGTATATCTATTCTTGCTAATTTTTTCATAGCCCCTAATTTTAAATCTAGAAATCTTCTCTAGTCTAAGGAATATTTTTTCTGGAATATCATATTTACCTTTAATATAATTGAAAAGCATGGTTCTGCTTGTATTCAACAATGGACCTAACTTTTCCCATGATCCTTTTATTTCTACCTTTGATTGAATAAACAGGTTTTTTCTGTCTTTATCTTTTAGTTTTATGAAAATTGGCATTGGTTATTATTGCTTTTTGTCTATATAAACCTTCATTTTTTGTACTACCACTGTACTATCGGCGCATGATTATTTCTTAAAGAATTTACTTTATAAAGTTTATTAGAGAGGTTGTTTTTTCTTTTTTGAGATCTTATAAACAGCATAAACTACTAATAAGGACAAGCCTAGAATCAAGACTATTAAGTTTCCCATACCAACCTTTCCAATGTAAGTTGCAAACCCTGTAACTCCCTTTTCCTTTTCTTTGCTTGTTGAAGGCTCTTCTGCTGCTTGGGTCTCATTTAAAGCTTGGGACTCTTCTGGGATTACTTCTGTCTTGTTTTCATCTGTAGATGCTGATTCACTTACTTGCGAGGATTCAGTGGTTTCAGTTATTGTTTCGGGCATAGTTATAATACTAGAAATGCTCTTTGAGATATTATTTGTTTTATTGGATTGTGATTGATTCAATTGGTTTTGAATTATAGTACTATTTACTTTATTACCAAAAACACCATAAATGCTAAAGTGAGGCAATGCTGCTTCAATTATGTTGTTAGTTACATCTACATTAGATGTTAGAGGTATCCATGTATTATCTGATTCGTTATAATAGTAAAGTTTCAAAGTTGATTCGTTAATATTTTTTGAGGATATGTCTTCTTCATTATAAGGAATTCTTATTACTACACTATCTAAACTATTTTTAAGAGACTCATCAATATCTATGTCCATAAATTCTCCTAAAGGATTTAGGATTTCAATTGAAGCGTTTGTAAATTTCCTTATAGAAATGTTTGCGTTTGCAACATCCTGCTTTGTAGTTACATTCAGCAAGAAATTTGAGCTATTTATTGTTACTGGTATATTGGCTGAAACATTTATTAATCCGGATTTGTCTATCTCAAAAGATAATTTCGGCTGGATTTTATCATAAACCAAGGTTATGCCCTTTAATATTGGTGTTGATTTTTCATCTGAATACAAAGTTGCTGAAAATCTTATTTCTTGAACATCCAGTCCTGATACGTTATCAGGCAGAGAATCCCATGTTAAACCCTTGTCTTTTGAATATTTGTAGCCTATGGCCTGGCTATTGAGCTCTTGCGAGAATGTGATTGATTTTATCTGTTTAATCTGTGAGATGTCTCTTGTCTGGACTGTAGAATTTTTATAGCTTGTATTTGTTGAAGATTTTTCAGTTTTTATCTGATGAACTGCTTTTATAAAATCTAATTTTACATCTTCTGGATCAAGATTAAAAGTATTATTTGGGAATGACAATCCTGAAAGAGTGATGTTGTACCATCCTTCATTCCCATCATAATCCACTTTGCCGTAACCTGGAGACTGGCATTCTGTGTTTGCATTACATAAATATAGTTCAGAAGGTGAGCTTGATTTTAGATATATTGAAATTATATCATTGTTTTCTAAACTCTTATTAAACTTTATGTTAAGCATATTATCTTTATCTACCTTTAAGTCCTTACTGTCTTTTGCAGAAAGGTCATTTATCTTCTCTTTTTCCTTGTATATTACAGACAGCAATACTGATTCTTCGTATGTTAGTTCATACCACGAATAGTTGCTTGTTATCGGCTTAAGCGAGACTTGATTTTCTGATATAACCACCTCTGAGGAATTATAAACATAATCGCCTGCATCTGAGAAGTTCCATACTTTACTGATGCCCTTGTATCCTAGTAAAGACTCGGTAGGATAGACTGTCAATCCTGTTGGATTAGGAAGAATGTATAATATTCCTAGTGAAATAACAACTACCAGAAACAGCACTATTGTGCGCGTTTGCATTTCCTCCATGCCATTTTTCTATTCTTTTTATATATAAAGATTTAGCTGTTTTTGAGCTATGAGTAAAATTTAAATATGCCTTTAATTTGTTACTTTTAATGAGATTGTGGCATTTAATTGTATTGGCAACTTTTTTTATATTTCTCACAGGGTGTTCTAAAAATTATTATGAGGTTGGGGATGGGTTGTATTGCATAGACCAGAATAAGAACAGCATCTGCGACAAGGATGAAAAGAACCCTGATAACTTATATGAGTTTAAACCTGGATTCTTTTGTTCTGATGCAAATGAAAACAAAAAATGTGATAGCGAAGAGAGCTCTAATGTTAGCAAGTTCAATAGCACAGCCAATAACAGCCTTTCTTCCAATGTTGTTAATAATAGCACACCTTCTGGAAAGACTGAGCATGAGAAATGCCTAGAGAAATATGAAATTGAAAAAGGAGTTGTTATTTACAGGTATGCTTCATGGGATCCTTTCCTTTCTGATAATGATGCAATGTACAATAAAGGGCTAGAGGATGATGGGTATACTGTTGTTAAGGACAAAGTAGGTACTGATGTTAAAGACAGCTATGATGCAAGCGAGTTAATGAAGGAATGTTTTGATGGATTTTATACCGAAGAACTTACGACCCCCCCCGAGTTTATCTGCAGTAGCAACAAAGATATTTTTACTAAGGATTATCCTTCATATAATGATGTAAAACAGTTTGCTATGGATTGTAAGAATGCTAAAATTGTTTGATTATTTTCCGAATCTTCTCTGTCTTTTAGAGTAATCTTGAATCGCAGCTACAAAATCCTCTTTTTCAAATTCCGGCCAAAGCTTTTCACACCAATAGATTTCTGCATAACTGCCCTGCCACAATAAGAAACCAGATAACCTTTTTTCCCCTGAGGTTCTGATGATAAGATCTGGCTCTGACTCCAAATAAATATTTTTCCTAAAAACTTCTTCATTTATTGAATCAATATCTAACTTTCCTTCTTTTACCTGTGCTGCTATTTTTCTTGTTGCGTCTATAATCTCTGCCCTTCCCCCGTATGCCATTGCAAAGTTAACTATGAAATCTGAGTAATTTTTTGTTGTTTCTTGCAATTCATGCATTGCTTTTTGCACTTTTTCAGGGAACATGAAAGTTCTTCCTATAAAACTAATTCTTACCTTGTTTTTATGAATCCTTTTGTCTTTTTTTGTTTCCTTGAATGCCCTTTCACATAAGTCCATTAGATAATCAAATTCTTCTTTTGGCCTTTTGAAATTTTCAATAGAAAAAGTGTAAAGTGTTAATTCTTGTATGCCTAACTCTTTGCTCCAGTCAAAGAGCTTCTTGATCTTTTCATAACCCCATTCATGGCCTTTCCAGGGCTTCATCATCAATCTTTTTGCGAAACGCCTATTACCGTCAACAATAATCCCTACATGCTTTGGAATGCTGTTATTAGAAGGTTCCATTATTATTCACTTTTTCTTTTATTTTAAAAGGTTTACGATTATAGATGTTTTTCCGGGAAGAGATTGTTTTGCTTTTAATTCATTTGAATCTTTTGAGTAGATTATTGATATTTTACAATTAAACTCTTTTTCTAAGCTTTTTATATTATTTTTGAATAATTCGTACTCTTTTTCTGGAGACAATATTGAAGAAGGTATTTTACTTTGGTCTTTTACTATAGATGGAACTAGTTTAGCAGTTTCTTTTTCGTAATTTTTTATTAAAGAGCTTTTTATTAGAGTAGAAATATCTCTTGTTTTTTCTATTTCCTGCTTAATTTTTTTCATAAAATCATATTTCCATTGCTCTGCTATGAACAAAGATATGTTTTGCGGCTGTTCTATTTTAACTAGCTTTAATATCTCCCTTATATCATGAATAGTTGATTCTAGCAAACTATCTTCATATTCTAAGCTTAAATCTATTTTTGACTTATCTGCTTTAGGCCATTGTTTTAATGAAATAAATGATTTATTACCCATCTTTTCCCATAATTCTTCTGTTATGTGAGGACAGAAAGGGTGTAATAATTTAAGGAAAGTTTCTATGTCTTCTTTGGATATTTCCTCTTCTAAACTTTCAAATAATTCTCTTATTTTTATAACTGCAATGTTGTAGTTGAAACTTTCTATGTTTTCTGTTATTTCACTTATTGAACTGTTGATTTTACTTTGTACTTTTTTTGAAGATTTTACTATTTTTACTTTTTCAAAGAATTCAATTACTTTATTTACAAATCTGAAACTACTCTCAATTCCTTTTTCACTCCACGCTATGTCTTTATCAGGACTTGCTAATGAAACTAAAAATAATCTTGCTGTGTCAATACCATATTTCTTTGAGACTTCTTCTGGAATGACAACATTACCTCTTGATTTGCTCATAACATGACCATCATCTCCATGAAGCATTCCCTGGTTAAATAGTTTAATGAAAGGTTCGTTTATATTAATGAATTTTAAATCTCTTAATGCCTTTGTAAAAAATCTTGCGTAGATTAGATGCATACAGGCATGCTCTGCTCCACCAATGTACTGATCTACAGGCATCCAGTATTCTGCTTTCTTTTTATCAAATGAAGTTTTTTTGTTTTTATTGTCTGTATATCTTAAAAAATACCATGAAGAATCAAAGAAAGTGTCCATTGTATCTGTTTCTCTTCTTGCTTTGCTTTTGCATTTAGGACATTTAACTTCTACAAATTGTTTGTTAGTTTCTAATGGGTTTCCTTTTCCGAATTTTACTTTATCCGGAAGCTTTACAGGAAGATCTTTTTCTTTAACTGGAACAGTTCCGCATTTATCACAGTAAATTATTGGAATTGGTGTTCCCCAGTATCTTTGCCTTGAGATTAACCAGTCTCTTAACTTGTATTGTGTTTCTTTTCTTGCTTTCTTTTGTTTTATTGCCCAAATTGAGAATTCTTCTTTTGCCTTTTCTGTTGACATTCCAGTTATATCACCTGCATTAATCATTACTCCTTCACCTATGTAAGGCTCCTGGTTTATGTCTACATCTCCATTTTTCGGCTTTATTACTTGTATTATTTTTAGATTATGTTGTTTTGCAAATTCAAAATCTCTTTTATCATGGGCAGGGCATGCCTTTACTATTCCTGTTCCGTAATCCATTATAGCAAAACCTGCAATGTATATCGGCATCTTTAATCCCATTGCATAATTTATTGCATATTTTCCAATAAAAAATCCTTCTTTGTCTTTTAATTCTCTTGTCTCTAATTTTTGCTTTTTTATTTTTTCTATGAATTTTTTTGCTCCTTCTTCATACTTTGTACCATTTACAAGTTCTTGGACTATTGGGTGCTCTGGCGCTATTACCATAAATGTACAGCCATAAGTTGTATGGGGCCATGTTGTGAATGTTTCCAATTTGATATTTGTTCCCTCTACATCCCATTTCTCAATTAATCCTTCACTTTTACCAATCCAATTTTCCTGCATTATTTTAATTCTTTTAGGCCATTCTAATTTTTCTATGTCTTTTAATAATTCATCTGCATACTTTGTTGTTTTGATGAACCACTGCTCTAATTCTCTTTCTGTAACTCCTGTGTCTTCATGCCTCCAGCATTTTCCAGAATGAACCTGCTCATTTGCTAACACTGTATTACATTTAGGACACCAGTTAACTTTTGCTTTTTTCTTGTAAACTAAATCATTTTCCAAGAACTTTAAGAAGAAATACTGATTCCATTTATAGTATTCAGGAGTATGCGTCATTACTATTCTGTTCCAGTCATAGCTTAAGCCTAAAGATTTTTGCTGCTTTATGAAATTCTTTATTGCTGCTTCTGTATATTTTTTAGGATTAACATTTGCTTTTATGGCTGCATTTTCAGCTGGGAGACCAAAGGAGTCATAGCCCATAGGATAAAGAATATTAAATCCCTGCATTCTCTTGAATCTTGCCTGAATATCACCTATAGTGTAGTTAAAGGCATGGCCCATATGCAACCCAGAACCTGAAGGATAAGGGAACATCTCTAAACAGTAGAATTTTTTTTTCTTATTGTCTTTAACTTTGAAAGCTTTAGAATCCTCCCATTTTTTCTGCCATCTTTTTTCTAACTTAAGAAAATCAACCATTAGTTATAGTCTGGATAATATATTTAAAAATGTTGTTAAATTTTGAAAATTTTCTTGGAAGAAAGTTTTAAAAACGACTGTTTCTCTTTACTTTTAATAAAGGGGTTAAAATCCTCTGAAGTTAATTCTTTGGAGTTTTAGAAAATGACAGGTAAATTTAAACCAACCAAAGCAACCGTACTTGAACACTATTTTGGAAATAATGTCGGAATGGTAAGACTGTGGCAGGAAGAACAAGACCTTGTTGATACTGCTCAATTTGAGGCTAACAAGAGAAAATTTATTGAAGGTTTGGAAATAGCTATACAAAGCGATTTGTCGGAAGATGGCGTAACTAATGCTTATTTAGCTGAAATGGTTGAACTAGCAAGAGATGACTGGACTAATCCTCAGGTGATACAGGTACTTTATAGAAAATATGCTGAAGTTAAAAGGATTTAGAAAATGACAATAGAATTAAACGTAGAAAAAATAGAATTTGAAGCAGGCTATTCTGTGCATGAACTTCCTGTGTATAGAATTGCACTGGGTGAACTGATTCCTACAAATACAAGAAAAACAATAACTGATTGGTCTAACCCAAATTCTCAAACTGGTTCTGTAGGTTTTATGGATGTTGTGTGTCAGAGTAGAGCGATACCTTTTGAAAGCGGAATCGGTTACGAGACAAAAGATGTTTTAGCAATTCTTGTTGTGGGTATTGAGCCGGAATTTAGAGGAAGGTCAAGATATTTAGGATATTTTTTTGAAAGAGCTGAATCCTTGGCAAGAGAATGGGGGTTGGATACTATCATAGCAGATTGGATAGGGAATATAAAGTTAAGAAAAGTAATCGGAAGATTTGGATATGAGCTTTATTATGAAGGAGAATTTGGAGTTAAGAGGCTATAGAGAAAATGACAGAAATTCCTCTTGATGATGGTTTTTAAAGATAAGTTATATAAAAGAATAATAGTTAAGTAATCTATGGAAAAAGCGCTGATTCAAGCAGAAAGCATTAAACATCTGAAAAGCAAGCTAAGCAAGGCTCAGGGATTTGTCATTGTTGATGTTTGTGATGAAAAGATTCTTAGAGCAGCTATTAATGACAGGAAAGTCAGGATGATTCTTAATGTGGAAAATAGCGCCCATAAAGATTTTATGCATGCTAGAAATTCTGGATTAAACCAAGTAATATGCAAGATCTTAAAAGAAAGAGACGTCATTGTTGGATTTAGCTTTGATGGGGTTTACAGCAAAGAGGGCATGGAAAGGGCGATTTTTCTTGGAAGAATGATGCAGAATGCAAAAATGTGCAGAAAATTCAAGGTTAAAACTGCTGTTGTTGACTTTAAAGGGAGAGATGAAAAAGATTTAAATAGTTTTGGTGTATGTATTGGACTAACAAAAGGAGAATTTAGGATTATAAAATGCTAAAAAGCGAATATCTTGAAAAATATGCAAATGAACATCCTGATGATTTCTCTGATGATACATTGGACTTAGCGGATTTAAGCGATTACTTCAATTATCCTAAAAAATTTAAGAAAGGGAGAATAAAGGAAATTTATGTTGCCAGTTAAAAATGAGGTGGAAAATTTTAGTAATTTTTATTCTGATTTTTTTTATTTCTCTTAAGGTTATTGAGAGTGACAATGACAAAGTTGATGACACTGTTTTTGAGGCTTTAGAGGCAAATCAAGAAGTTCCTGTAGTTGTCCAGTTAAAGGAGAGTAATAATGGAATTTTTGTTACGAGCGAGGTTGAAACTAGCGATGTTGTTGAAGATTTAGGTGAAGATTTTGAAAAGAAAAATGAATATGGAAATGTGTTCAAGGGATTTTCTGGGAATATTACTGCTGAGCAGCTTGAAATTTTAAAAGATGACAATAGAGTAGAAAGAATTTATTTTGATTATAAAGTAAAGGCTTTGACATTTAATACCACTGTTCTTCTTAATACATCTGTAATAAATATCAAGACAATTAATGGAATTAATATAACTGGAAAAGATCAAACTGTTTGCGTTGTTGATACAGGAGTTGATTACAATAATTTGTCTCTTGGAGCTGGATTTGGGGCAGGATATAAAGTTTTAGCAGGCTATGACACTATTAATAATGACGGCGATCCTTTAGATGGAAATGGGCATGGTTCACATATAGCGGGAATAATAGCAGGAAATGGGCAAATAAAAGGAATGGCTCCTGATGCTGGAATAGCTGCGTTTAGAGCTCTAGACAACAGCGGAGGCGGAACAAGCAGTGATGTTGTTCAGGGAATTGACTGGTGCATTGGGAATTCTACTGCATACAACATTACTGTTATAAGTTTGAGTTTGGCCCTGATTAATGATAGTAGCCCTAATAATGAAGCTATATTTAGCACCCAGTGTGATGGAAATGACATAGTTGTTAACGCTGCAAATAAGGCCAGAGAAAATAATATGAGTATAGTTGCTGCTGCGGGAAATGACGGAAATACAATTGGAATTGCAAGCCCTGCCTGTGGAAGCAATGTTACTGCTGTTAGTTCTGTGAACAAGCAGGATTCTCCTTCAAGCTATAATAGTGGAAACCTAACAAGTTTCTGGGCTCCTGGAGAAGATATTTATTCTGTTTCAAGTTCTGGAAGCAGCGGTTGTGCTGATGGGCTATGTAGTGGAACTTCTATGGCTGCGCCTCATGTTGCAGGAATCATGGTTTTATTATTGCAATATAAAAAATTTGAAAACGGGACTACATTAAAACCAGTTCAAATAATTGAAGCATTAAACAAGAGCGGGATTAATGTCACGAGATCAGGTGTAATAAGAGTAAGAGTTGATGCTTATGATGCTATAAGACTCTTAGATACTCAGCCTCCTTTTGTAAATATTAACTTGTCTACCTTAGATGCATATTTTAATAGTAGTAATATGACTATTAATTTCAGCGCAATTGATCCATTTTTAGACTATTCTCTGATTAATGTTACTTATCCAAATGGAACTCAATGGTTTAACAGCACAGCAAATGTAACAATCCCATTCAGCAATTTAACTATAAGTGGGAATTATACTGTTGCTTTGTTTAGCAATGACAGCCTAAATAATAAAAATTTGACTGTGAAAAGCTTTAGGATTATAACACCAGCTGTTGCCTTGGGTTATCCAAGCAATTTTTTGAATATTAGCAACAATAATTTAACTATTAACTGTAGTGTAAAGAGCCAGTTTGATTTAGTAAATTTGAGCCTACATCACAATTTTAATGGTAATCTTCTATTTAACCAAACTACTAATTTAACTGGGAGAAATAATTTTACTAATTTTACATTTAATAACTTGAATGATGGGATGTACAGCTATAACTGCATAAGCTCCGATAACAGCAACAACACTTTCTTTTCTGCTTCTAATTATACATTTATCATAGATACTGCAAATCCTGGAGTAAACTTATTAAGCCCGAGCAATGCAAGCACCCAAACTTCAAGCACTGTCACTTTTAATTATAATGTTACTGATAATTTCAATATAACTAGTTGTAGCTTCATATTTGATGGGAGCACTGACCAGACAAATACTACAATAGCTCAGGGAATAAGCCAGAGTTTTGTTAAACCAAGCATTTCCAATGGTGATCATACATGGGCTGTTAGATGTAGTGATTTTGCCAATAATTTGAACACTTCTTTAACATATAACGTCACAGTAAGCGTGGTTGCTGACTCTGGAAGCCCTGGAGGCGGAGGAGGCGGAGGAGGAGGCGGTGGAAGCAAGAAAGCTAGTAGTTCTGCTGTAGTTAGTGAACCTGAGAGTAAAGTAGTTGAGGAAGTGCCTACAATACCTAAAGTAGAAGAAAAAACTTATGAAGAGGAAAGAAATAAGGATTTAAGCAAGCTGATAGAGGAGGTTGCAAATCTAAAGAAAGGCCTAGAAATACTGTTTAATGAAATAAGCAGCATAAAGGAGCAGTTAAGAGAGCCTAGCCCTCAGGAATTATCTACAAATAGGAAAATCACAAGCTCTTTGGGAAAATCCACTCTAAACTTAATCGTCAAGTTTGATGGAGAAAAAAGCGTCGAAGATTTTATCATTTATGATGAAGTTCCAAAAGATTTTGCCGAGGATTCTAGCTTAATTAATGTAAATGCTGAAGGCGCTAGGATAACTGTGATAGAGGCAGATCCTGTTTACATGTTTTCCTATAAAAATGTGAATCCTGAAAGTGAGTATAGCATAGAATATAACATAAACAAAGAGGTGGATACTGAGATAATAAATGAGTTTAGAAGACCCATAGTTTTGGTTAAAGATTTTGAAGAAGAGCCTGTTAGAGAGCAGCCTTTTAAGGAAGATTCTAATGTTAAAGTTTATATTTTTATAGGAGGAGTATTATTGCTAATATTTGTTATTTTAGGGATTATGTTTCATAGACTTGAGAGAGTTGAAAGGAAAGAGGGTTTGAGGTAAGATATAATTACTAAATTATGAAAAAAACAAAAAGCGTTGGTGATGTTGTCCTGAAGCAAGATGGTTGATAAAAAGGAAGTTGTTAAATTTTTAAGTCACAAAAAAGACAAGGAATTCTTTTTGAAAGCTAAATTTCAGCCTTCTTCTTAATTCTTTTAACGGCTTGTTTCTAAAATTATTTTAAGAAGATGCTATTTTGTTCCAGACTTGTTTTTGATTCACAAAACACCACCTTCAATTATAGAAAATAAATTTTTTTCAGAATTTAGTTGTTGGATGAATGCCGTGCCTCTATTCAGTATTTGTGCAAGATGTAATATCATCTATTTCTTGCTGTAAACATTAACAATAAAAAAAGAAAAAAATAATATGTAGGGTTTGTTTAGTTTGTTCGTGTTAAAGTCGCATTTAGACGGGTTAAAGTCACATTCAGTTTTGCTGTTTGTCCTGCATAGATGTATTTTGTTGTTATATAATTATTATATCCTGATTTTGTAACTTTAACAGCATGGGATCCTACACTCAACCCAGTTACTGTTCTTGGAGTTGTTCCTTTAAGGACATTATCCACATACAAATTTGCTGCTGTTGGATTTGAAGCAACATATAAATTTCCAGTTAAATTTCCATTTTGATTCGTCTGGTTTGTTGCATTTAAGCCAGAATACACTTTTCCTGCAATATCCCCACAACCACTCAAAACAATCAATAATAATAACATCAAAGAAATAGAACTAAACAAAGATATTTTTTCATTTTATCACCTCTTTGATTTAATAATAAACCCCTATTTAAATGTTCTTTTTTTGGGATCTGTAAAGTTAAATGGTTTGCGTGAGAAACTACCAGATTTAGTTGGATTTATTTTGGGAGTATGTCATTTTTATCTTTAAATGCTTCATTTATGTCTTTTGCTCTGTTTTCAGGGGTATCTGAACTTAATCCTTTTCTTGACCTTGTTGTTGGGAAGATTTTTACTTTGTAACCTTGCTTTTCAAAGAATTTTATTCCTTTTTCTAATCTATGTGGGACTATGATGCTAATCCCCCCGCTGGAACTAGAAAGGCTATTGTGTCTCCTTTTTCTAGTTTTGAAGGTTTTACCATGATTTTATAATATAGTATACACTTAGTTAATTTATGAAATTTGAATTTTGGAAGTATAAGGGGAGGGAGGTTAAGTCTAGATGGATTTCTTCTAAAGATTATAAAAAATTTAAACCTATAACTCAAGTTTATGGTATTTGTTTTACAAAAGATGAAAAAGTTTTAATTGTAAAAGATTTAGAGGGATGGAAACTTCCGGGTGGAACCCCTGAAAAGAATGAACCCCCTGAAGAGACTTTGAAAAGAGAAGTCTATGAAGAAGCTTCTGTTGTCATTGGAAAATCTAAATTAATTGGAGCTCAAGAAGTAATAATGGATAGGAAGAATTTCTACCAATTAAGATTTATTGCTATAATTGATAATGTTGAAAATTTGAAACCTGATATTTCTACAGGCAGGTTGATGAAAAGGAAATTTATTGAGAAAGAGGAATTTAATGATTATATTAAATGGGGAGAAACTGGGAAGAAAATGTTTAAAGAAGCAAAGAAAGCATTTAGTAGCGAAATGTAGATATGTAATTCTTTTAGGTTTATTATATCTTTAATAGGATAATAGAAAAGTTTATATATTAGTTTGTATGCATTACTAAAATGAAGGAACATATAGAAGATAGGTTAAATAAACTTGAAGGGCTTAATACAATCGAATTGATAGTTAAAAAGCTGAATGTAAAAAAAAGTACTGCAATTAAAAAAATACATGAATTAAAAAAGATGGGCTATGTAGAAACTTCTGGTGGCGGAAAACAACCAAGACTTTATAGGGTTTCAATAACAAGAATGCAAAAGATAGGAAACCCTGGTTTATATGATGTTATCAATAAAAATTCCCCAATAAAACTCGTTAAGCCTTATGAGCATAGGGTTATAGGCAAGAATATAAGTATTGAAGAGGCGATTGTTCTGGCTGTTAAAAGCGAAAATTTCAGGCTTATTCTTGCGTCATTAGCTTTATTTAATAAAGTTAAAACATGGTCAAAGCTGTATGAACTAGCAAAAAAAGAAAATGTAAGAAGAAAGACGGGAGCTTTATATGAGCTTACCAGAGAAATTATGAGGGCAAGAAGAATGAATGACAAAACCCAAAAATTGCTATTGAATGCAAAACATGAAAAAAAAGACATAATTGCAGGAATGCACTCAGAGGACTTTAAAGATATAGAAAAAAAGTGGAATGTTCATATTCCTTTTAATTATAATGATTTAAGGAGGTATAAGGAGTGATTAATATTGAACAGCAGAATGAGTTGTTTAAACTTATTGGTGAGATTTTGAAGGATAAACTTGAATGTTATGTCATTGGCGGAAGCGCTATGATGTACTATGGGATGAAAGGTAATACTAAAGATATCGACCTTGTTTTTGAACATGAAAAAGACAGAGAAAAAATAATTCAGGTATTAAAAAATCTAGGCTATAATGAAAGAGGGATTAAAGTAGTTAGCATTATCTATCCTAAAAAGAAAAACACACCCATCCTATTGGAAAGAGATGATTCTAGGGTTGATTTGTTTGTTAATAAGATTATCAGCACGGTACTAAGCAATTCAATGAAGAATAGGATAAATAGCATATATGAATATGGGAATTTTACCATAAAAGTTCTCGCTCCAGAAGATTTAATCATAACTAAATGCGCTACTGAAAGAGCTGGAGACAGGCTTGATGCGGTTGAAATTATGAAACGAGCTAAAATTGACTGGGAAGTTATTATTAAGGAAAGTATTTTTCAAGCAGAAGTTACTCCTTATTTATTTCCTGTATTTTTATTTGATTTTTTATATGAATTAAAGGAAGATCTAAAAGCTGAGGTTCCTAAAAAAGTTTTAGATGAGATAAGAAAGATTAGTGAAGACATGCTTGAAAAAAAGCTGAAGGGAAAGAAAAAAATCAAGACTTTTTAAATATCCAAATTAACCTGATTTCCATGAAAAGAGTGCAGTTTTGGTATTCTTGCTAGCTCTATCTTTATCGTTAATTAAAATTCCACTAAACAACTATTTTTAAATATAACAATATTTCTCTAATAATATGGATTTAGAGAAGAAATTTGAGTTAATAAGAAGAAATACTGTTGAGATTGTAACTGAAAAAGATCTAAGAATGATTTTAGCAGAAAAAAAGAAACCTGCTGTTTATTGTGGATATGAGCCTAGTGGGCCAATACACCTTGGACATTTTGTTACCATAACAAAACTAATGGATTTTGAGAAAGCTGGGTTTAAAGTTAAAGTTTTACTGGCAGATGTTCATGCCTTATTAAACAGGAAAGGATCTGAAGAAGAGATAGAAAAAGAAGTTAAGAACTGGAAAAAAACAGTCAAGGCAATTGGGCTAAATGCAGAGATTATTCTTGGAAGCAGCTTTCAGTTTGATAAAGACTACCAATCAGATGTCATGAGATTAGCGCAATCTTCAACTATTAACAGGGGATTGAGGAGTATGCAGGAAATTGCAAGGGATATTGAGCATGCTACTATCTCCCAATTGTGGTATCCCTTGATGCAGGTTGTTGACATAAAATACCTAAATGTTGATGTTGCTGAAGGGGGATTGGAACAGAGGAAAGTGCACATGATTGGCAAAGATATGAAAGATATTTTAAAATATGATTTTGTGGCTGTGCATACACCTTTGATTACTTCATTGAAAGGACCTGGAAGCAAGATGTCCAAAAGCATCCCTGGGTCTGGAATTTCTGTCATTGACAGCAAGGAGGAAATTAAGAGAACTATAAATGGAGCTTACTGCCCTGAGAAAATTAGTGCAGACAATCCTGTTTTGCAAATAGCTAAACTACTTATTTTTCCTAGATTAAACTTGTTTAAAATAGAAAGACCTGCAAAATTTGGAGGAAAACTAGAATTTAAAGAGTATAAAGACTTAGAAGAATCTTATTCAAAAGGAGAGGTTCATCCCCTAGACTTGAAAAATGCTATTGTAGAAAACTTAGAAAAAATTATTGCGCCTATAAGGAAGAACTGAAAATAATTCTTGAGAAACATATTTATTTTTGAAAGAATTTAAATATAACCTGTAATATTGGTAATACAATGAAAAAAGAGAGTGCATTGCTTATACTATTTTTCTTGATATTCATTTCTGGCTGCGCTAGACCAGAGCTTGTTGATTTTGATAGTGCAGGTGAAGAGCCCAGAGAAATTGAAACTCAAGAGTTAATAGAATCTAAATTTACGGAGGAAACTCCAGAGACTGTTGAAGAAGAAGGGATACAAGAAGATATTGATAATGTTATGGAAGAGGAGACTGCAGTTGCAGTGCCGGAGCAAGTTGCTGGAGAAAATTTTGAAATATTTGAGCCTGTTTTAACTTATCCTGGAGCGTATAATGGTCCATTATATGGGACTTCTGAGCAAGTTGGACCTGTATCCATGGATTCATACTTTGAAAACCTTGATAGGAACGGCATAAACTTTTTTATAGGAATGTTTGGCATTTCTGACAGCCCCACTATTGATACCCTTATCAGCGACCAAGGCCTTGGTGAAGTAATTGATGCTGCGCAAAAACACCCTTATCGCATCATTCCTTTCTTTAATCCTGGGATTGGAGGGGAAGAAGTAGAGCAATATCTTGGAGATGAGCTAACTGAGATGTACAGTAATACATTATCTGCTTCCAAAAATGTAGCTGGAGAAGATTTCATAAGAGGATTAGGGGAAGTTGAAACACAGGAGTGGAGTGTCAGGCACAATGATGGTAAGGTTATTGAATTAATTGAATTGGCAAAAACTAATAATATTAACTTCATGTTCCATCCTGTTGCAAGCAAGATTGATGATGTGGAGAAGATTGTTGAATCTTATCCTGATACTGTCTTTCTTATACATATGTACAGGGAGGATTTAACTAAAAGCAGAGCCAAGTTGATTAAGATATTAGAGGAACATGACAATCTTTATTTCAGCATGGATGCTGCCCATATTCTTCATGTAGATGAAAGAGATATTATCTATGATTATGATAGCAGCAATAAGATATTATCTATAAATAAATTTGTTTCTACATATAATAACAAGGAAAAATCAATCATTGACAATGCTGTTAATGCATATAAGCCTATAGTAGATGCAGTCCCTGATAAAGTAATGTGGGGCACTGAGATTGGGCCTGAATATGCTTTTGACCCTGAAGTATTTGACAGGGCTGTTAAAATCTCAAGATTTGTGATTGCTGGTTTTGAATTGGAAGACCAGGAAGCTGTTGGATATAAGAATGCCTTGAGGGTATTTGGAGAGGGTGTAAAAGCAGATTCAACTATTGAAGTAAGGGATACAAGTTTATGGCCTGAATGCAGCGAAAGCCAAATGAATAATTGTGATGATTCTTGTGATACTCCTGATTCAGATTTCCTGACTCCTGAGCAGGATGCATGTTTCTTGAGCTGCCTTAATAACATTAAATGCAAAGAAGTTGTTGAGCAAGACATAGGATAAAGAAAAGCTTGTGAAATTTTTTGCTACAGTAACCGTTTAGCTGCTAAGGGTTTGCCTTAGCATGCTATAAGTATTAAGCCCTCTTAAGTTCCATGTAGCTAATACTGACATTATTGTTTCTTTAATCATTATTCCTTTCTCATTCCATAGAGAGCTAATC
>JACQNJ010000011.1 GCA_016203115.1 Candidatus Woesearchaeota archaeon | reverse complement strand
ACTGTTGGAGATGGAAGAGGACTTGATGAAGTAAAGGAGTATGTCAGAAAGCAAGGAAGGGACGTTAATCAGTTGACATTATATGAGTTCAACCATTAACCGATACCCCGCAGCTTGCTGCGGTTGGGAGGCTTCATTTTCTGCCGTTTTTTCATAGAAATCATATAGCTTCTTGTGCTCTGCATAACCCTCTGCTTCATCTGATGAAAGTTTAGCAATTCCAGCAGTTATAATCTTTTGATGTAGTGGTAATCCTGCAAAAATTTCATCAAATTCTAACTCATCAACTCTAGATTTTGCTTCTTCCAAAAGACTCATAACAATCCTTGAGTTAGTTTTCTCAGCCAGATTGCAAACTTCATAAAAAAGGTTAAGAGCTTCCCTTATGTCTCCCGATGTTTGAAAGATGTGTTTACTTAAATGTGCTAAAACCTCCAAATCATAACTTTCTTGAAATAATCCTTCTTCTGCTCTCTGTTTAAGGATTTCAAAAATTTCATTTGTAAAATATTGTGGAACAAATTTTTTTTCTGGTGAAAGCCTACTTTCTAGTCTACTATCAAGGTTTCTCAAAGCATCGATCTCATTAGAGATCAGAATGATATTGCTATCTGTAGATTCTAGAATGGGATTAAGAATTTGTTGATGGTCTCTATCTTTATTTATGAGTTTATCAATTTCATCAAAAACAAAAACTAATTTTTTTGTTCTTTTTGTTTTTAGGGTTTTAATTAAATCTTCAGAAAGCAAAGATCTATTCTTTCCCCTTTCGTTATAATCCTTATCCCTTATTATTTCTATAACCTTTTTAGCAATAGCTGCAAAAGTGTTATCTTGAACGCAATTAATAAAAATTATTGTTATACTCTCCGTTTCATCCAGGGCATTGCGCACACTGGCGGTTTTTCCACTTCCTGTATCTCCATGTATTAAGATGTTTCCTGTGCCTATCTTTAACTTTAACTTTATGTCTTGGATTAAATTTTCTCTAAACAATAATTTCTTAGGAATATAATTACTTCTCAGAATTTGTGGATGTTTAATCACATTCATCTTCAAAATCTTCCTCCAACTGTTTCTTTGCTTCTTTTATTGCATCAACAAGAACTCCCTTTATTTGCCCCACTTGTTCTTTTTTCAAATTTTTGAGATCCCGCCAAACTTCACGAGGAACTCTTACAGAAATTGGAACTGTTGCTTGACTCATTTTGTAAACACCTGTTTAATAATCAAAGAAGTCTAACACCTTTTGGCTATTGGGGTGTTTCACCTCTTCTTTTTTTGTCTATGCTGTTTTCCTCCCTTTATTTTCTAGCTCGATAATTTTTTGATCCAAAGCGTCACATAAACTTTGGATAAGCTCACTTTGAATTTCTGATTGTTTCATTTTTGAGTTTCCTTCAATATCAACCATCCAATGGTATTGCTTCTATTCCTATTTTCTTGTTTAGCTAAACTATTAAGAGCTTTAATCTCTTCTTCAGCTAATGTAAAACTAAGTTGTCTTTTGTTCTTGGTGTGATATTTCATAATAATTAAGTATCATACCTATATATAAACATTTCTGTGTGATAGAATATATTAATTAGATATCATACCATAGTTTAAATACTAAAAATTTGTTTAATATCATACTGAAATGGGAAGAAAAAAAGTAAGGATTATTGAAAGCAAGGCATTATGTAGGTTATTGTTGTTAGTATCAAGAGGGATAAACTATGCTCAGGTAATATCTAAAGAAACGGGCAATAAACCCTCCCCCGTTGTAAAACAATTAAAAATTTTAGAGAAAACTGGATATTTGAATAAACCAAAAAAAGAAAAATTACTTAACAAATCGGTATATAGTATAAATTATGAAAAGATTTGTGATGAATTTATTGAGTATTACATAAGGGCATTAGTTAATCACTATGGGGATATTAATAATAATCAAGGATTTCATTCATTAAAAAAGATGTTACATCCAAAAATTGAAAAGATTAAAAAGTATTTTTTATCCATAAAAAACAATAAAATTCTTCTTGATACCCTCAAAAAAAGCTTATCTTCTTATGAGCCAAATGACACCAAGAAAACAACATTAGAACGAGTTTTTTTCTTTGTGTTTTGCTATATAGATGATATTGCTGAAAGAAAAGTAAAAATAGAGAATTCTAAAGATTTAGCAGAATTAATTAAATTATCAAATATGAGTAAAAATTTAAAGAAAGAATATAGTAAAGAGTTTTATAAAGCAAGGGAAGAATGGATAGAAGAGACCTTAAAAAAATCTAGTTCTTAGTTTCTTGTACCTTCTCAACAATCTTGCTCAACCTTTCAATCTTATCTATCAGCTCTTCAATC
The DNA here is from genome assembly GCA_016203115.1 of Candidatus Woesearchaeota archaeon. Classification (GTDB taxonomy): domain Archaea; phylum Nanobdellota; class Nanobdellia; order SCGC-AAA011-G17; family GW2011-AR20; genus JACQNJ01. The sequence continues at coordinate 1,836 of JACQNJ010000011.1, read as the reverse complement.
TTAGGAATCTGCTCTATCTTCTGCAATAACTCCATCTGCTTTCTAATCTTTGAAGGATCTAATGATCTTAAACATTGAGGACAATCGTTTAGCTCAAAACCTATTTCCTTTCTTCCGCAATAGAGACACTCTTTAGGTTTTGTAGAATAGCCATTCTCTTCTTTTCCTTTCCTTATGCCTTTCTTCAGCAATAATATATCCACTACTTCTTTTTGTGTGCTTAGATCATAAGTTGATAACTGCTTAGGAGAAGTCCAACCAGCAACCTTTGATATTTCGTTAGCACTAGCACCTTGCAAGGACATTAATGTAACTCCGAATCTTTTTAGACTATAGAGGGATATGCTTTTGTTAAGTTGCAGATCAAGACATGCTTTCCTTAATCTCTTACTAAGTATGGCTGGAGTTAATGGTTTGTCTCTGTTTCTGCTTCCATTAGCGAATAAATAGTTCTCAGGACTGGAACTTAATTGGTATTGCTGAAGATATTGTTTAAGCAGAGCATAGGAGTCTATACAAATGAGTTTCTTTAATCCTTCCTTGCCTCTTTCTATGTTAATTAAAGCATAGTCCTGGTAATCTTCTATACCTTTTATCTTGCAACTCAGAAGTTCTGCAGGTCTGGATAAAGACTCTACCGTTAAAGATATTATAAGCTTAGTTTCTGCATCTTCTTTGAAGTATTTCAATAAAGATCTATACTCTTCTGGCAAAAGCTTATCTTTCCTTTGCCTTTGTTTGCTTTTATCTTGCTGAATTTTTATTTCACTCCAGCAACCTATGTCTTTGAATAAAACTTTCCATGTTCTCTTGATCATGCTAAAGGCTGATTTTCTGCTCTCTACTGTTTTGTATATCTTGTTTATCTGGGAAGCTACTTTATCTGATTCTTCTTCATTCATTTGTAGCTCTGCAAAGTCTTTATTTGTTATGTGTGATATTGTGAGAAGCACCTCAATAAACCTTTTTCTTCTGATGTAGCTTAGATCTTGAGCTTCAAACTTAGAGATTAACCTCTTGAAGTATTGTAAGTTACCAGGATTCTTTATTTGATACTTGCCTTGATAAACATCCTTAGGTCTTTTGTCTATCGGTAGAATGAGATAATCTAAACTCTTTGCTAATCTATCATACTTTGCTTTTGAGTTGTATATATCATTATCAGCCATAATAGACTCCTGTAATCCTTCTTTTTATAGAGGCGTTTACAGGGCGTCTAATTATGACCTTTCCGCCGCGACTGGGACTCTCCCACTCACACAAAGCTTTTCAGCATTTCTCATGAGAGTGCTTTGAACCCAGATATCCAAAGGAAACAGGATCTCTGTGGTTGCTTATAACCTTAGCAATCCTACACATTGTTAAATTCTGCGCAATACCAGGTTATGCGATCGCGGCTTAAGCTATTTGTGATTAAAAGTTCTTTTAAATGTTTTTATATAACTATTTTGAGCCTATAGTAAAACTTAAATACTAGTATTACTTTATTATTTTATGGCTTTGAAAACTATAAAAGGAATAGATGATCAATCTTGGGTTGAATTTAAGAGCATTGCAGCCAAGAGCGGGATGAAAATGGGTAAGTTATTTGAAAATATGTTAGAGGAATATAAAAAAAAATCTGATGAATCCTGGGATAAAATTCTTCATAGTGGTAAAATATTAACTGATATCGAAGCTAAAGAGATGGAAAAAATAACTAGGAAAACGAGGGAGGAATACGGATTTAGAAAATGACTTTGCTTCTGGATACTTCGGTTTTAATAGAAATAGAAAGAGAAAATAAGGATATAATAAAGGAAATAGATATGTTAAGGAAGTTACATCCTTCTGCTT
>JACQNJ010000010.1 GCA_016203115.1 Candidatus Woesearchaeota archaeon | reverse complement strand
ATTAAATATAAATATGTACTAATTTGATATATAAAATGGTTAAAAAGGTTCAAATTAAAAAATTAAAAGCAATACATTCACCTAATTTAAACACAATTCTCATGGTAGAAGATATATTAAAAGAAAGTGGAGAACTTATAACAGTAGCAGATTTAAAGAAAAAGTTACCTAAAAAAGTAATGCACCAAACATTGCTCAATATATTAAACTATTTGCAGCTAAGCGAAAAAATTGTTATAGGAACAAAAGGAATTTTGTGGATTTTTGCAGAAAGAAAAGAATTGAAGGAACTAACAAAAAAAGAGAGTGATATTGAAAAAGGCTTATTTTTACCATAAGAAATAGCTATATCGCACCTTTAATAAAATACTTAATAGCAAAGAATATAGCTAGAGTGACAAGGAACATAGGAATTGTATATCTCAAACCAGAAGATCTTTTACCTTCTCTAATCACTCCTAAAAACAAGCTGGCCAACAAGGTAGTCATAAATAGCATTAAAATTGAAATTCTAGATAAAAACTCCGGAGTTATCTCAAGCTCAGCAATGCTAAATCCAGCAAGAGCAAAAGCGCTGTCAGATCCTGAAAAGAATTTCAAAGAAGAAATAGTGTCAATAAAATTAATAGATATTGCCAACAACAAAGGAGTCCCAATTAAAACAGTAAACAAGATAAACATAGTATAAGTCTTAGTACTGGATAAAAGTTCCTTCTTCAAAGATATTGTCTCAGTTAAATCAGCACTTAAATCCTCCAATAATTGAGCTAAAATCCCACCAGAATTAAAAGACGTGACAAATAGTTGTAATGATCTTTCAACCATGGAAGAATTTATTCTCTTAGAAATTTGTAATAAAGAAACTCCAAAATCCCCAACACCCGCACTTTCCTTTATCGATCTGTTAATCTCTTTGCTTAAAGGTCCAAAATCAAATTGTGCAGCAGTCTTCAAGGCTTTAAAAGGAGTCATTCCAGCTCTTAAATTTGAACTGACTAATTGCAAAAAATCAGGAAGGATGTTTTCTGTAAATCTCGATCTGCTGTCTGCTTTGAACAAAAGCACAAGATAATAAAAATATTGCAATAAAAAAAATCCAATAATCACAACAGCAAATGCCAAATATTTAAAGTAGTCTACATAAATCCAGTAATACAATCCAGATATGGTCCCAACTAATAATGCAAGAAGCGTGACAGATCCAAGATAAGCTTGTAAATCCCCTTCAACACCAGCATACTGCATTAAAACAAGAAATTTGTTTTTATAATCATTAGGAACAAATTTCGAAAAAGTCACATAAACTCTGTTTTTAATTTTCATTTTAAAAGTTCACAACAGGTCTCCTTGATTTAACTAGTCCAATAATAACAAACTGCACAATCATTGTTAATATTAAAAAAACAATAAATGTCTGTTTAGTTATGCCAAAACCAGAAAATGTGCTTAAGACAATAACAACAGTAACTCCAATAGTTGGCAGAGCAACAGCAAACATCATATATACTAAGCTCCATAAGTTAAGCTCATTCGTATACCCCTTAATCTTCGCTCTTTGATCTAGAATAAGATCACTTATGATATTCTTCAGGGCAACTCTGAAAGAAGTTCCTGCATTTAATGCATTAGCAATCTGCCACATCGTTTTGGTTATGTATTCAGACTTGATGTTGTCCCCTAAATTTTTCAAGGCATCAGCAACAGAAACTCCAGAATTTATTTGTTTATTAACTCTCCCAAACTCTTTTGAAATTTCCCCATAATTTCTCTTTGAAATGTTAAAAAAGGATTTACTGATGCTTATACCAGCCTCCAACTCCATTAATAAGTCCTTCAAAACAAAAACAAGATTCTTTTCAATTTTTTCCCCTCTGTTTCTTGCTAAAACGCCAGGATACATCATTAGCAGTATAAATAAAGCAAATACAAAAACAAAAGATATAACAAATCCCAGTAAAAGAGATTTAGTCAATGGCAATGCCCTAAACTTGAATAATAGAAATGTTAACAGCCCAAAAAAAATAAAGAAATAAATAAAAAATGTGACTAAAACAGAAGCAACATAATCTTCCCTATTCATATTCATATCTGCTTTCTTCAGATTACCATCTAATTCTGGGAAAAAGGTTAGTAGATAGGTAATGAAAGATCCAAAAATTTTCACTACATTCTTATTAATCCCCTCAGAAGAGATGATAAATATAGGCCTAAGCATTTTTAATTACCATTGAAAATTCTTTATTTTCTCTCACACATTTAAGCAAAAATTGAGAATCTCTGTAATAAAGGTCCATAACCGCTTCTGTCTTGACAGAATCATAAACCTCATTTTTTACCATCCACTTCAAGATACTTGCTTTTTCATCTAAATCTCTTTGAATCTCATCAATCGTCATCCCCGTATGCAAATTTAAAGACTCATACAATCTTATAGGGATATTAACTGGCTCAAACTCATCTTTTCTTGGATGCCATCTATACAGATAATTAATCTCTAAATCAGTTCCGCCTTCCTGCATTACCTCCGCTAATTCCAAAGCTCTTCTTAATCCAACTCTCCTGTCTCTATACAAAGCCAAGATAAGATGCAATGCCTCCACTTCATTCTTAGGCACCTGGATAGGGGGTTCTAACAATCTTCTTTTTAACTGTTCAACAGTATCAGCATGCATAGTTGCATATACTGCATGCCCTGTGTTCATAGCTTCAAACATAGTTTCAACTTGCTTTCTCTCTCTAACTTCCCCAACAACAATCCTATCAGGCCTCATTCTCAAAGAAGAAATCATTAGATCAAGCATAGATATTCCTCCCTGTCCATCCTGATTAGGATTCCTGCTTAACAAAGGAACCCAATTCCAATGCAAAGCTTTTGGCAGCACAATCTCCTTAGTATCTTCAATGCTTATAACCCTTTGATTATGCGGGATAAAAACATTAAGGGCATTCATAGCGCTGGTCTTGCCAGAAGCAGTTCCCCCAATAACTAGTATATTCAGCTCATATTGGGTAGCAATCCACAAAAGAGACGCCATTTCATAAGACATCATCCTATTTTTATGTGACAAAAAGTGAACAATAGACCAGGGTGACCTTGCAAACTTTCTAATAGTAATAGTATGCCCCATCATCGAAACAGGAAACAAAGTGGCTGAAACTCTATCTCCAGAAAATAATTGAGCATCCATAATAGGATGCAGTGCATTAATCTGCCTGTTAGCTTTCCTCCCTATTTGTGAAGCAAGATTAAATATTTCCTCTTCATTTTCTAATTTCTTAGTTGTCCTTAACCAACCATACAGCTTATGATATACAACTAATGGGTATTGTGAGTTATTAATAACGATCTCTTCTAAAAGCTCATCAGCCATCATTACATCAATGTCACCTAGGCCGTACATCTGGTGAAGCAACAGCCCAGCAATAGCCCTCTTTACAGTGTTATCCTCTTTAGGAAGAAGTAGCTCTATTTCCACTAAAGATTCCCTAATGAATCTCTCCTTGAGCTCAGCAAACTTTTGACTGTCAACAATTTCTTCATTTAGGAATTCCAAACTTTCTACTAATCTTTCTTTTAATTCGCTTAAGAGAGCTATTGTCCCAATTCCCACATCAGGCAAAGTTATACTATAAGTATTAATATTACCAGTTTTAAATTTAATAATCTCTATTCTGGCTGTAACATAATCTGAAACAATCTCATATACCTCCCCATGACCTTTCAACTCATCTGTTTTTAATTTTTTAACATTTTTATTAAAATAAACTGTAGGCTCCTTAAAAATGTTAAATGGATAATTAATACTTACAACATGCTGCCTTAATAAAAGGTCCAAGTCTTTCTCTAAAGTGGATTTGTTAATGCCCACACCTTTAGACAACTCAGTAATGGCCACTTCACCTTTTTTGCTGATATAATCAACAAGAATGTCATATTTTGTTACGATTTCTATCCTCTTTTGTATCTTCTTAATACGACTTTCTTTTTTTAAGTGCTCATCTTTATCTGGAATTCTCCCTTTTTTAAAAAAATGCTCTCTTTGGTTTTTAGTAACTGCTAAATGAGCTTTTTTTAACAAACCATTTCTCTCTGGTTCAGCAAATCTCTGAGGTAAACCAGGATAAACCCCCTTATGTGTAAAATGTTTATTATGCTGAGTTTCCTCAATCAGGTTTATATGATCTTTAGCAAGAACAACCTTAGATTTTTTCAGTATATAATTTAAATCTGACTCACTAATCCTAAACTGAGAATGATACAAGGGTCTGAACTCAACAAAATAAGATTTTCCTTTATTATAAGGTGAGCTATGGACTAATCCAGTTCCTGTAGTGAAATTAGAAATTATCTGGCTATACTTTCTTCCCTGCATAGCTTTAATTCTTTTAAGATCTGCATCATAATTTGTCTTCATCTGAATATCTGTATCTATATTACCTTTAACAATTCCATTGAAATCTGTAACAACCTGAGAAATCAAGAGAATGCCAATTCCTAGCTTTCTAAATCTCTGTAAAGACTGCTCTAATTTAATATAAGCATTTCCTCCTCCATATTTAGGCAGTAGTCTATGCACTTCATCCAAAACTAATAAGCATCTTAAATTCTTTCTTTCAGGAAGATGAGCCCTGTAAATTCTTTCTAAAGCAAGTTCAATAAAATTATCTATTCTCTGAGGATCTAGTTTATCCAATTTAAAGATAATTAGCCCTCTCTTGTTAACATAGTGGACAATATCAATATTCAATATGCTTTCAGTAACTTCTATGATCTCGCCATCAAAACCCTTTGGGTTATCCATGCCAAATTTTTCATATAAAGAAAGCATCATTTTATCATCATTCTCCTTCAAGAAGCCAGTCCACTGCCCAACAGGATCAAACACAATAACAGAAAATTCTTTTTTCTTTAATAGCTCTTCAACAATAACCATGCCTGAAACAGTTTTACCAGATCCAGTCCCTCCAGCAACTAGTGTATGTTTGGTCAATTGATAAGAATCAAGGTATGTTTTTACATTAGTACCAGCAATATGTCCTGTATAAATAGAAACAGACCTAGGCAATAACTTAAAATTAGGCAAAGGATAAATGCCCTCCTCAATTTTCTTGTTATCTTCATGAAGTATTTTATGATGTCTCTTCCTAGGTTTATTCTTGTCTAAATGCCTGGAATTCTTAAAAATACTCTGAGCAACCCTTAACAAGCCCATTTCATCTCACTCCATATTCATGAAGTGCTTTCTTGTAAGTCTGGTAGTGTTCAGTTTTAACGAATTTTTTAACTTCTTTTTTAGGCAATTTGCCAAAAAGCTCATCCATCACTAAAAGCAATTCCTTAAGCTCATGATTCAAGTTCTCACTTGCAGATACAAGAATTGACACATCATCAGAAAGGCTTTCTCTTCCCTTATCATCTTTTACCTTCAATGAGAACCTATAAACTCCAGGTTTATCAGGAGTAAACTTCGGATTTTTTGTTCCTACATCTACTAAATCAACAATTTCTCCTTCCACTTGAGTCCACATATAAGATAAATTTTCTCCTATAGACTCAGAGCCATCTAAATCAATTAAGATGCCTGTAGTAACAACTTGATCAGATCCTGCTTTCGCAACAGGAGCTCCATCTTGTCCTAATGGCTTTTCATAAAAAGAATTTCTCCTCAAAGTAAGGATATAATAAACACTCCAAAGAAGGTACAAAATAAAAAGCGCATAAAAAATATACCCACTCTCTAAATAGTAAATAAAAGTATTGCTAAAATCCATTTTCACCTCTTAATTTAAATAATTAACTTTCGTTTTAAAACTTTCTGTTTATATAAATCTTACTCACTCACTAGCTATCACAATCATGCTGTTTCTGCTGAGATCCAATTTGCTTATAGTAAAATTACCACCTATAGCCTTCACTGTCTGGTTAACTTGCACATAGCGCACCTCAAACAAGGTGATATTTGCTTGTAATCCTTTTGCACTAGTGATAAAAGTGCCATTATTATTGTTGAAATAGCCAAAATCCACTCTCACATAGCCTCCGCTAGTAAAGTTAACAAAAAAGGAATTTTTTATTGTAGGATCTAAATGCACCTCACTCTCAATTATCTCCTCTCCTCCCCCTCCTTTCTTGCCCCCTCCTTTATCCTTTATCTTTAGTTTAATTTCAGGATAAGTGTTAGTACCGCTGTTACTTGGAGAAATAGTTTCATCAACATCATCCACAGATTCATTTATTTTCAATTCAATAGTCACTTTTTTAAGCTGACTATAATTAAAGTTATAAAATGTTAAATTATTTCCTTCCTTCATGAAAACAGACCCATAAGGAATAATAGTAAAATTAGGATAAAAGTTTATTAAGGTAACATTAGCATTGCTTAATTGAGAAAGTCTGCCTTCAGTATAATTTCTATAAAGCCTTACCATTTCAGTCTTATTATCAAGAGTCGGCAAAACTCCGGCATTGGGAAAATCTATTTGAATTTGCCCTTCTCCTTTCCTTTCTATAGTTCCAGGTTTTAAATCAATAATTTTGTTATAATATTCATAAACAATACTGTCCTCAACGAACTTTACTTGATCAGAGATTATATTTGTCTTAATATTCCATTCGGAGTTTTTAACTCTAGAAAGATAATTCTGTGACAAAAAGAATAATACTAGAAACAGTGCAATAACGATAGCTGTAAAAAATATACCTTTTTTATCCATACCACATCTTAACCTCTCCAAGATACACAGAAGTGCTGTTGACTATAAACACTCTTCTGCTTGTTCCAACTATTTTTCCTTCAGTAGTACATTTGGATTTTAAAGCATTATAAACAATCCTATCATTAAAATCATAAACAGTAAGATTTGCACAGAATTGCACAGGTAAACTATCTAAAAAGCTATAAACAGATGCATTGTTAAACACTTCCAAGCTCCTGTCCTCTCTTAAAACAGTAAGGACATCAACAGCAGATTTATGTAAAAAAAGCTCATCATAATTAGAAGAAGACTGCTCAATGCTGACATAGATAAAGGTTGTTATGATAACAGCTAAAAGCAGTGCAATCATCGCATCCAGGCTAAAAACAATTCCCTTATTCATTTTCCCACACCTTAAGGTTTACTCTCGCTCTCTGGCCATCTAGTAAGGCAAATCTCTCCACATTAATAACATTCTTAGAGTTCACTGGATAAATTCCAGCAACATAGCTTTGTGAAACAGTGCTGATATTAACATAGAATTCATAGCCTTGCCCTTTAATCCCAAGTATATCCTTTAAGCTATCATAAGAAGAGTTTAGTTGTATAAACTTGTTTATTTTTGCCTGAGCTAAGTTCCATCCATCTGCATTTTTACTCAATCCCAGTACAGAAACACTATGTTCATTGATGTCATTTTTGTCAAAAGTCTCCCAGTTCTCAGGATATCCCCCATTTTGAATAAGCAAAGAGCTTACTGAAGAGGCTATCAAAGTCATGTCATTTCTCTTTTCCTGAGTTTCTATATTTCTGTTAAGATAGCCATGGGTTACAAAAAATGAAACAAGTATAGCAGCAAATAAAAAGAGGGACAATACAAGATCTGCAGAAAAAAATTGTGCCTTATGTGATTTCAATTTTCCCTCCCTTATTGGTTAAAACAATCTCTTCATCCATAAAAGAGCTTGAAATATTACCAACAAGAATAGGCGAAGTGTATATATAACCCTCCCAAACAATCCTAACAAGATGTTCAGAAGGATAAACAGTCAAGTTATAAGATTTGTTCTTGTCAAGGCCTTGAGGCAGCTTAAGATTCACTTTAGTCCCATCTCCGCTTAAATATACATTATTTATAGCAGCAGCTAAAGTATCAGCTATTTTTCTCGCCTCTAATCCTGTTTTATCAACGACATTAGAAGTATCTGTTATTTTTATAACATCAAAAATAAAAAGAGAAATGGTCGCCAATGCAAGAAATATCACAAAAAACTCAATAGTAATCTGCGCTTTCATCGCTTAAACTCCACATATCCTTTCTTAGCCTCAACATCAATATAATAGGAGCCTTTAGCAGAAAAATTCCCAGTTATATTAAAATCAAAATTTCTAGCAAAAGTATCTCCTGTATTTGTGGTTGCAATAATGCTTCTAGTAGTCACAGTAATGTTAGCAAGATTATCAGGCATAACAACATAAACACTTGTTTTGGCCCCAACTCCCTGATGGTACACAGTAGATGCAGCATTCCTAACTATATTAAAAAAAGTAGTAAGCCTTGTATTATCAGAGCTTGATTGAGTATAGCCTATAGTATCAGAGCCAACATTAAAAACTATTAAAAGAACTGTTAAGACAAGAGATAGTATCACAATAAGTTCAATAGAAACCTGACCTCTTTTCATAAAATTTTCAAGTAGAATCGTCTATATAAAACTTAGGATTTCTTGCCTTTGCTATAAACAATAATCCCTTTTTGCCTTGTGATAGCCATAGGAAATGTTTTGTTGGAATGTTGTGTATCTCTCATCTTGAAAACCTCTAAAAATCTGTTCCTGACATTCCCTTGTTTAATGTAGTATAATAATATAACAGAGTCTACTTCAAATTCTAATGGGCTGCTTAAATGCTCATCAACACTGGCTTCTTGTTCCTGAGTCAATAAAGTAGTGCACCCCCAGCTCTTTATTCTGTCAAATAAGTCCAGCATTGCTTTTCTTTTTTTAAGCTCTCCTTTATGCAAGAGAGTAAAAGCAGTTAAGGAATCAATAACTATCCTCTTGGCTCTAATGCTTTCAACAGCATCCCTTACAGTCCCGCCGCCATAAGCAACAATTCTCTCTACCTGTTGTGGCGAATAGTTTAGTATAAGTAGCTTTCTTTCTCTAATTTTCTTTTCCAAATTCCATCCAAATCCTGAAAATTCAGACAAAAGTTTTTTTTGGTCTTCTTCAAAGGAAACATATAGCCCAGGTTCATCAAAATCTTCTATTCCTCTAACTAAAAACTGCATACAAAAAATACTTTTCCCAGAACCAGCCCCTCCTCCTATAAGGTTAGTAGAATGAATCTTAAATCCCCCTTCCATAATAGGATCTAAGCCATAAATACCACTTTGCAGTCTGTCCTTATCCCTAAAAACAGCCTTCTTTTTTGATTTTTTTAAAAATAAGCTAGAGTCCATTTTATATTTTATTCAAATAAAAAATAAAAAAATTAGTTAGCACATGTGCCAACTAAATTATTTCCGCTTCCAGTATAGGTAAAGTTTGCACCAGTACTCTGGTCAGTATAACCTATGGAAACAGGGTATTCATAATTCTGTCCTGCTGTACATGCTCCAATATTCCCTGTCAAAGTAACAGAAGATCCAGGATTTATCACGTTATTATTAGCAACATTCACAGAATTAACATTTACTGAATTCAATGTCACACTAAAATCTTGGTTATTCTTGACAACAAGAGTATCCGTTCCTGAAGCCGAAATAGCGTAAGACTCAAAACCTACAGGAGCAGAAGCCCAAAAAAGTTTGCTAGTCTTACCTGCACCAGAAGTTCCTATCCCAGGTATTCCTCCCAAAGCTGCAACAACAATTAATGCAACAACAATAACAACACCTAGAATAATTAAGTATTCAGTAGAAGTTTGCCCTTTCTTTTGCACTCTAGATCACCTCTCTTTCTAATTTTTTAATAAGGTTTTTATAATCAAACCTCTATATAAACCTTATTGTTTTAAAAAAATGGAAGATAAAACAAGACTCTCAAAAGAAGAAATCATGAAAGAGTTATCAAGTTTAAATAGTTGGTTTTATAAACACAATTCTTTGGAAAGGCAGTGGCAGTTCATTGAATTCAAACAATTAATAAGCTTCTTAAAAAAATGTATAGAAATAATGGATTCCCAAAATCACCACTCAGATTTAAAATTAGATACAAGAAACAAGATAATAAAAATAAAGGTAACAACTCATAGTGAAAATGCAATAACAAGGGCAGATCTAAGATTTGCCAAAGCTCTGGACAGACTATGAAAGAATCATTTATAGAAATAAAAATTGTTAAGGTAGAAAAAGGGAAAGACAAAGGCCTAAATGAAGATCTCCAGTGGATTTCAAATTCTCTGGGGCTATTCAGCACAAGGGACAAAGAAAAATCTTGTTTTAGAATTTTCTTAGAATTGATTAAAGCAAAAAAAGAAAACAGATTAATTTCAAGCGATGAAATAGCTTTTAACTCTCATTTGTCTAGAGGCACAGTCATCCATCATATAAACAAATTAATAGAACGTGATTTTATAGTAGAATACAAAAATAGATATGCATTGAAATCAAAAAATATTGAATCTTTAATTAAAAGTTTAGAGTCTAATCTAAACCTTGTCTTAAAGGATTTAAAAAAAGTAGCTAAAGAAATTGATAAAGAGTTGAAATTATAAGCTTATTGTTCAGACAAGAGTTGCTGAATTTTCTCTCTTAATTTAAGGTAATTATAAGGTCTTTGGAGATAATCATCTGCTCCAGCTGCATGCCATCTTTCTTCATAGCCATTAGCAATATCCCCACTGCATCCCATAATCTTAACTGATAATCCATCTTGTCTCAGTCTACTGCAAACATCAAACCCCATCAATCCAGGAGGCATCTCTGTATCCATGAATATTAAATCAGGCAGTTCTCTCCTTGCTATATCTAATGCCTCATCTCCATTAGAAGCGCTAAGAGTTTCATAGCCAAAACGTCTTAGCATTCTAATGGCAAGATTTAAGAGATATGGGTCATCATCAACAATTAATATTTTTTTAGCCATTTTATTTCTATAAATTTTACTACTATAAAATAATAACTAGAATATATAAGCTTTTCTATTTAAAGATATGAAGATCATGGGCATTCTTGTAAGAATGTAATTCTAAATCTTTAAACCATAATCTTATCTCATATTCAGCATCTTCTCTATTTCCAGAAGCGTGTATAACATTCCTAATCGCTAGCTCTTCCTTATCAGCATAATCATAGCTTACATGACAAAAATCCCCCCTGATTGTCCCAGGCAAGGCGCTTTTAGGTTCAGTAGCCCCTACAATCTTCCTAACAATTTCAATTGCATGTACCCCCTCTAAAACAACAGCAACAACAGGTCCTTCTGATAGATAATCTATCAGCAACTCTCTCACTTTTTTTCCTCTCCTTTTTTCAATGTCATCAGTATAATGTTTTAAAGCAAATTCTTTATCAGACCATTGCATCTTCATTCCGACAATTTTAAGCCCTGCTTTCTCAAACCTTCCAAGAATTTCCCCCACCAAAGATCTCTGTACACCATCAGGTTTAATTGCTACAAATGTTCTCTCTATCAAGAATTACTCCCCCTTCACGAAATTTTTAGTCCATTTCAAGTTTCTCGCTTTTCTTTTTAATTTCAGCATGTTTTTTTCGCATTTTCCGGAGTCGAAATGGAGTATCTTCCCAGATTTCAAGATAAAAGTTTTTCCGACACCTCGTTCATAATCACTGCCGCAAAAAGAACAAATCACCATTATTTCCTTCCCTGAGTCAGTTTTCTAGCCTCAATCTCTGTTTCCCTCAGCATTAAAACATCGCCAATTCTTACCGCCCCTTTAACATTCCTTCTTAAGATTTTGCCCTTGTCTTTTCCATCCATGACATTGACTCTAACCTGAGTAACTTCCCCTCTTGTTCCTGTTTTTCCAATAATTTCTTCAACAGCTGCAGGATAAGCAAAAGAAAAGATACTCCCTTTCTCAACTTCCCTTGTAAACCTAGAAGTAACATTAACTTGCTGTTCTTGCCTAGATTTTTGTTCAGGCTTCTGTTTGCCATCAGTTTTTTGTGTTTTCTTCGCCATTTTCTAAAAAAGTTAAGAAGGCTTTAATTGTGTCTTTATCTCTTTTATCACTTCTGCAGCTTCTCCTTCCTGGATGATAGCAACACTTGCAGTAGAAACTTGCAGACCGGCAGCAGCGCCTAAATCACTTCTGCTTTTGACATTCACGCAAGGAACTTGTTTTTCCTCACATAGAATACTAAGATGCATAACGACTTCAACAGGATTCACATCATCTGCAATAACAACCAGCTTAGCATTTCCTTTTTCAATTGCTTTGGTAACTTCATTGGTTCCCTTCTTTAATTTTCCAGTTTTCCTTGCAATTTCTATAGCTTCATAAGCCTTATCTTGCAATTCTTTTGAGACTTCAGCCATTTTAATTATTCCTCCAAGGATAGCATAAAAAGAATCAATTTATAAACATTTCTAGAAATTTTTCTTCTTTCTCGACTTAATTAAATCGTAAACTAGACCTCTAGTGGTTGTGTCAGTTAAAATATTCAAAAATAGCTTTGAATAAGAGATATGTTCAACAATTCTAACCTCTTTTAATTTAGGAATAAAGGTAAACGAAACAGCATACCTAAAAATCCCACTCAATAAGAAAACAAGAAGGTATTGCGAGGCAAATAAAGAGTTATATTTGACAATTAATCCCCCGCTCATTGCCCCTAAAAACAGGAATATTCCATTCAGCACATTAGAGTAAGCAATATACTTCGCCCTTTTCTGTGGTATTATTGTATCAAAAAAGAAATTAAATGCTGCTATCTCAAAACCTGCCCAGACAAATCCCCCATATATCTGCACAAAAATTAAGTAAGAAAAGTTAGGAGAAAACACCCACAATAATGAAATAGCAGGCATCAGGTATCCCGATAAAGTTAAAATTTTTCTTGTTCCGTACTTATCAACAGCTTTCCCCCATACAGGAAGAGAAAAATATTTCGCAAGAGTTGCAGCTGCAATTAGTATAGTATATCTAGCATAACTCAGTTTTAAATCATAAAACATGTATCCTGCAAAAAAAGGCCCTGCAATAAATATTGAAAAATTCATTAAGCACAAGAATATAATAAAAATTCCATAATTTCTTGATCCTGCATTTCTCAAAAAATCAATAAACCCGCTTTTGTTATCCTCATAATGAATGTAATTTGGCTCATACTTAGCGCATATATACAGAAATGAAACAAATCTAAACAATAAAGCTAGTATGAAGATTATCAAAAATCCTATATACTGCGTCTTAGTCTCTCCAGTAAATCTTTCTAGCAGATAACCTGCTATTAACAATGAAAAGAAAGAGACATATCCTGCTATAGTATTTCTTCTGCTAAAATAAGTCCCCCTAAATTCTTCGCTTACTAAATCCCCCATCCAGCTGCTCCATGAAGGCCCTATAATCATTCCAAATATGAAATACAGGCAGATAAGTAAAATTAAGAAATAAACATCCAAGTTTCCAAAAAAGAAGACTAGTGCAATAGGTAAGTACATTAAAGCTTGCAATAAAACAAGTATAGAAACAAACTTTTTCCTTGAATTAAAAAATTTCAGCAGTCTGTCTGAAAATAATTGAAAAACAGATCCTAAAGCTTGAGGCAAGCTTCCTAATAACCCCAGCTGAAAATTGCTTGCTTTTAAAAAAGTAGCAAAAGCAGAAAAAAAAGATTCCCCAAATCCCACCATCGCAGCCCAAAAGCTCGCATCTAAAGTTGAATACACCAAGCTCTTCTTGATCTTCTCTTCAGTATTCTCTCTCTTTTTAGGGAAAAGACTTTTTCTGTTAACTATAGGTTTAATAATCATATATCTCGTCAAAACTAGCGCAGTCATCTTAGTCACTTATATAAAAACTTTTTGCCGAGCGTGTCTAATTATTCCAAGTAAACTCTTGGAATATTCTTATCAAGAGCTTTACTTGATAAGAAAGGACTCTTGCTGTTATTCTTGTTATGGTCGTATGTGCAATTCTTGTAGTATACCTATCTCCATAATTGTTAGTTAGACTTCCAAACACACTTTCTCCTCTACTTCTCTGCCTGTAAGCATGCTGATTCTGTAAATCTCTCCATAATTTCCTTGCCTTTTTTCTGAAATAACCATGCCATCTCCCGCTGTTTGGCTTTACTATAGGGTATACCCTCTTTTGAACATTATTCCCATAGAAGCATTATCATCATACCCTGGATCTGCATACAGCATTCCACCTCCCGGATCAATTGTCTCCTCTACAGGACTTGCTAAACCTCCTGTGAGAAAGCTAATTCCAATGGGGCATACTGTTTCTTCACATATTATATTGTGCAGGTGAAAATTTATTTCTTCCTTATGCCATGTAGTAAATTCAGTAGCATCTATAACTGAGAACAAAGAAGATAAGTGCTGCTCCAAAATATATCTGTTATTATGTACTACTAGCCTTATTTGCTTCGCTATCTCTGGCTTCTTCTCCAAGTAGGCTATAACAGAATGGTCTACTCTTTGCTTGCAGATTAATTCACTAAGGTCTGTTTCTGCTGACCTTAGTGTTTTTCTCTTGAATTCCTTTGCTATGATTAAGATCATGTAGAAAATGGGGTTGATTTTTGATGGCTTTCCCCTCTTTTGCCTGTATACTTCTTCAGGAAGTAACTCCTGAAGTGTGCTAAGAAACAAATTTAAATCATTAATCTTTGTATTCCACCTAGTTAACATGATATCACCTCTTTTTTTAGAGTCATCTCTAAGATTAGAGGTGATTTAAATTTTATTATTTAGACACGCCCCTTTTTACCAAAGATTTAAATAATCTAAAATCTCTTTTAACATCAGTTAATAAAAGCTATGAGGGGGAGTAAAATGAAAAAAACTTTTATAATATTTATTCTTGCACTGTTCATGTTTAGTATAGTTCCTGTTTATGCTCAAGATACTGCAGCAAATGATGCTGAAGTAACAGGGTCTACCAGAGATTCAGGAAAAATGGTTGAAAAGAGGGAAGCCCTTCAAGAAAAAAGAGCAGAAGTAAGGGGCAATATCCAAGAAAATAGGAAAAGAGTAAAGGATTTGGTCGAATCAAAAATAAAAAATACTTCTGCTTTTGAAAGAAACATGCTTCTTGAAAGAAACAGGATTTTAAGAGTAAGTGAAAAAATTGAAGGCACTGATTCTTTTATTGAAAAGCTTACCCCAGAAGATACTGAAAAATTCTTAAAGTTAAGCAGGGCAGAGCAAATTAAGATAATTAAAGAAAACAAGCCTGAAATGCTAAGAAAACTCAAGATCATGAAGGTTACTGATGAAGAATTCAAGGCTCGTGATGTTTCCAAAGAAAGGATCATAGAATCTATTAACAAATATAGAGGAGCAAGAAAAGACGCTAAAGAAATAAGAGATGGCTTGAAAGAAACCAGAGGTGTAGTAAAAAATGCTCAAACAGAGGAAGAAAAAATAGCATCAGCAAAAGATTACTTAACAAAAATTGTTGATGCTGAAATAGCTGAGCTACAGTCCTTAAAGGAGAGAGTCATAAATAATCAGGATATAACTTCTGAAGAATCCTCAGATTCCACAGCAAAAATTGATGAAGCAATTACAAAACTGGGAGAATTAAAAACAAAAATCTCAAGTGCCACAACACTACAGGAGTTAAGGGGCATAGTAAAAGACATCAAAAAGTATGCTATGTTAAAATACATCCACAGGACAAGAGCAGTAGCTGCAAACATCTGCCATGGTGTCCTAAAAAGATCAGAGCATTTAGAGAGAAAAGCAGAATCAGTTCTCGCAACAGCTGAAGAAAAAGGTGAAGACACAGCTCAATTAAACACACAAATAGATGAACTAAGCACATTGTTGGAAACTGCAAAAAGTCAATGTGCAGATGCAAAAACAGCATTTGATTCTGCAAGAGATATTGAAGAAAGTGAAGCAAAGAAAACAGCAGTAAAAAGCTTCATCGGAGCAACAAAGAAAGCAGCCGAAACAGTAAAGCAAGCTCATCAGAAATTAGTAGAGATAAGAGCAACTGCAAAATCCTTAAGCCTTGATGTAGATACTGAAAAAGTCGAGGAAGTTGCCGAAGCAGAAGGAGGCGAAAATGCATAAGCACTTGTTTTTAATTTTAGCAATAACCGCCCTGCTGGTTGTTGCAGGATGTGGAAGTAAAGAAGTTTCAACAGCAGACTCAGGCAGCACAACAGAAAAACAAGCTGCAGATTCAGCTATAGCATCAGAAATTGATGATGAGGAATTGTCTTCTTTAGATGCATCTGAATTGGATTTACTGGACCAAGATTTGGCAGTAATCTAATTTTTTTCCTTTTTATTTCAGTCTTCTAATTTTCAAAAATATGTTTTTTCTTGCAAATTCTAAAGCTATTAAATGCAGTTTTAATAATATTTTAAATGCTTAAATGATATAGTTTAACCATCGCAAAGTAATAACAAAATAGAAAGATTTATAAATCCTATATTTCATATTTTTAATACAATGGCAAGATATACAGAATTTAACGTAAACGCACAAGACCACGTTCAAGATCAGGGTATTGTTATTAGAAGAGTAGAAACTTCTTACAGTGTATATGGTTTAAATAATTCTACATGGGAAAATCTTCCTGGCAACAGAGTCAATTATGATAGTTTAGAAGAAGTTGCAGGAATTATTACTAGAAATGCTGAAAATCCAGATGACCCAATTGTAAGAAGTATAAACTGTGAAGCTGGAAAAGTTAAGCCTATAGAAGGTAGTTTAACAGTTAGAGTTAATAAATCATTTATCGGAGTTTCTCGTAGAACATTGACAAGAGATGAAGGTATAGATCTAGCTAGAAGAATTAGAGATGCTAGGGAAAAATAAAATGATAGTCAAAGATGAATTTATAAAAAAGTTAAGAGCAGCTTTTGATTTAAATATTTATGAAGTAAAAATTTGGACAGCCTTGCTGTCAAAGGGGATAGCGACAGCTGGAGAATTATCAGACATGTCAAACGTTCCTAGATCAAGGTCTTATGATGTCTTAGAGTCTTTAGAAAAAAAAGGATTCATAATGGTAAAACTAGGAAAGCCAATAAAGTACATGGCTATTAAGCCTGAAAATATAGTTAAAAGAGTTAAAGACAGGATTAAGGAAAAAGTAGATGAGAGAATAAAAAATTTAGAAAATGTAAGGACAACAGAAGCTTATGGTGAATTGCAAACCTTATACACTCAGGGAATTGAAAATATTGATGTTAATGAGCTTTCTGGAGCCATGAGAGGCAGGACAAATATACACTCTCAACTGTCAGCAATGTTAAATAAAGCAAAAGACTCTATAATCATAATGACCACAGAAAAAGGATTGGTAAGAAAAAAGGATTTATTGCTTTCTGCAGGAAAAAAATTAAAAGCAAGAAAAGTGAGAATAAGAATAGCTGCTCCAATAAGCTCAGAAACAGCAAGAAGAGTAGCTGAAGACTTAAAAAATGTAGCCGAATTCAGGAGTGTAGACAAGATTAACGCAAGATTCTGCTTAATAGACGGAAAAGAGATGCTGTTCATGGTTTTAGATGATAATAAGGTGCATGAAAGTTATGATACTGCAATCTGGGTAGATTCTCCATTCTTCACATCCGCTCTAGAGAATATGTTTAATTTAAGCTGGAATTCAACGAAGAAAGCATAATTTTTTATTTTATTAAAAATTCTTATTACAATGGTATATCAAGATTCTTTAAATCAATTGGGAATAATTATTGAAGAAGTAGAAAAGGCAAGAGACGTTAAAGAAATTTATCCCTGCGAAGGTATAAACATAACAAGTGTTTATAGCCTTTTAGCGGAACATGGTGAAATATCTGATAAACTGGGTATAGCATTAATAAGATCCATTCATACAGCAGCAGATTCTCAAAGGTATAGAGAAAATCCAAAGGGCAGAAAACTAGTTTTACGGGCTGTAGAAGCAATAGGTAATGTTCTAAAAGATAGGATTTTAGAAGAAAAATCATTAGAAAAAAGAGTCTAATTCTGTGGTAATTAACAATTAATAATTCTTAAAAGTGGTAATTAATATATGTGGTAATAATAGAAACATTTATAAATATGTGGTAATTAACAATTTCCATGCCTTATGTGAAAAAGGTCAAAATAAAGGGGAAAGAATACTGGTATTTATTCCATACAGTAAGGGAAGGAAACAAATACTTAAAAAAATCAAAATATTTAGGGAAAGAATTACCTCAAAATATAGAAGAAATAAAGAAAGAATTCTTAAATGAAATAAAAGAGCCTTCTTCAAAACATTATAAATTAATCGAATCTTTGACACTTTTAGAAAGAAAAGTTCTTCCATTATTATCAAAACATACTAAACTTTCTTCATTAGTAAAAGAAACAGGATTAAAAGAAATTGAAGTAATGAGATCATTGCAGTGGCTTTCAAACAAAGAAATTATAAAAATAAAAAAAATAACTAGGGAAATAATAAAACTAGACAAAAACGGGGAATTATATTTAAAGAAAGGTCTGCCAGAAAAAAGATTTCTCTCTGCATTAGATAAACCAAGAACAATGCAGGGAATTATGGATATTGCTAATCTTGATAAAAATGAGTTAACTGTATCTCTTGGTATATTAAAAAGAAAAAATTTAATTGAAATAGGAAAAGAAATTAAAAGATTAAAAGAAGATTCTTCAATAAGAAAAACAGAGGAATTTCTTAAATTATTGCCTTCTCCATTAAAAGATTTAGACAAGGAAATAATAACAGAATTAAAATCCAGAAAAGAGATAATAAAAGAAGATATAGAAAAAGAAAGAGAAGTTTTTTTAACTCCCTTAGGCAAGGAATTATTAAAAGAAAATCTGAAAATTAATTTGCTTGAATCATTAACTCCTGAAATGTTAAGAGAAAAATCTTTTGCAGGAAAAAAATTCAGGAGATATGATATCAAAATAAATGTTCCAAGAATCTACAATGGGAGAAGGCATTTTGTTAATCAGGCTATAGATTATGCAAGAAGAGTCTGGACTGATCTTGGTTTTAAAGAAATGTCTGGTCCAATAATAAATACATCATTCTGGAACTTCGATGCTCTTTTTCAACCTCAAGATCATCCTGCTCGTGATTTGCAGGATAGTATTTTCCTAAACAAGAAAAGAGAACTTCCAGAATTTTTTAAAGATAAAGTAAAAGATATGCATGAACTTGGCTATGAAAAAAGCAAGGGCTGGCAGTATTCCTGGGATGAAGAAGTTGCTAAAAAATTAGTAATGAGAACCCATACTACTGTATTATCTGCTTTAACTTTGTCTGAACTAAAAAAGACAGATTTGCCGGCTAAATTCTTTGCAATTGGTAAAAATTTCAGGAATGAAACTGTTGACTGGTCTCATGGTTTTGAATTCAACCAGACAGAAGGTATTGTTATTGATCCAAACGCTAATTTCAGGCATTTAATTGGATATCTAAAAGAATTCTTTAAGAAGATGGGATTTGAAAATGCAAGATTCCACCCCGCTTATTTTCCATACACCGAACCGTCAGTTGAAATTGACGTCTATCATCCCATACATAAAAAATGGATGGAGTTAGGTGGAGCAGGAATGTTCAGACCAGAAGTTGTAATCCCTCTTTTAGGTGAAGATGTACCAGTTTTAGCATGGGGTCCCGGATTTGATAGAATAATAATGGACTATTATAAAATTAAGGATATTAGAGAACTGTATAAAAACGATTTAAAAGTATTAAGAGAGATGAAAATGTGGTTAAGATGAAAAAGAACACCATGTTGAGTGAGCAGGAAATAAGAAGCAAAATTTACACAATTCGTGAAACTCAAGTAATGCTAGATGAAGATTTAGCAAGGCTTTATAATGTCGAAACAAGGGTATTAAATCAAGCTGTCAAGAGGAACACTGAAAGATTTCCCCAAAATTTTATATTCCAGTTAAATGAAATGGAATATAAAAACTTGATATCACAATCTGTGACTTCAAGTTCAGAATGGGGAGGTAGAAGAAAACTCCCTTATGTATTCACAGAACAAGGAGTAGCAATGCTTTCAACAGTTCTTAAGAGTGAGACTGCGGTCAAAGTCAGTATAAAGATTATTGAGGCATTCGTTGCTATGAGAAAATTCCTGCTAACTAATGCACAATTATTCCAAAGAATGGACAGATCTGAACAAAAAATTTTAGAGCATGATAATAAATTTGAACAAGTTTTTAGTTTAATAGAAACTAAAGGAATCAAACCTGAAAAAGGAATATTCTTTGATGGGCAGATTTTTGATGCATATAAGTTTTTTTCAGATGTAATAAGAACTGCTAATACCTCAATTGTTTTAATTGATAATTACATAGATGACTCTGTTTTAACATTATTTAATAAAAAAAAGGAAAATGTAAAGGTTACAATCTTCACTAAGGAAGTATCAAAGCACTTATTATTGGATTTAAAAAAGTATAATTCACAATACTCTTCCATAGAAGTAAAAGAATTTAAACAATCCCACGATAGGTTTATTATTATAGATAATAAAGAAGTTTATCACTTTGGAGCATCACTGAAAGATTTAGGCAAAAAATGGTTTGCTTTTTCTAAGTTTGACAAAGAAGCATTCATGTTATTGGATAAATTAAAATGAAAAAAATATATTTAATTCATGGATGGGGCGGTTCACCAGAAGAGCCAATGCATAAATGGATAAAGAAAAAACTAGAAGATGAAAGATTTGAAGTTGCAGTGCCTGAAATGCCGAATACTGATGAACCTAAAATAGATGCATGGATTAGCAAAATAGAAAGTATAGTCAAAAACCCTGATAAAAATGTTACATTGATAGGACACAGTATTGGATGCCAAGCAATTCTTAGATATTTGGAAACCCTTAATAAAGAAGTTGTTAAAAAAGTAATACTTGTAGCGCCATGGATGTGTTTGGATGAAAAAACAATTGAAGAAGAAGGGGAAGAAGTTAAAGAAATAGCAAGACCCTGGGTTGAAACTCCAATTAATTGGAAAAAAGTAAAGAAACATTCAGATAAATTTGTTTGTATATTTTCAGATAACGACTATTATGTCCCTTTATCTAATCAGGAGATGTTTAAAAAAGAATTAAATGCAGAAATTATTATTCAGCATGAAAAAGGGCATTTTACAAAAGAAGATAATGTAAAAGAACTACCAATAATTTTAGAACTATGCCAACCGTAAACCTAAACAGAAAAGAAGTAGAAAAGCTAATAGGAAAGAAGTTAGATTTAGCTAAATTAAAAGATAGAATTTCAATGCTTGGAACAGACCTAGAGGACATAACAGAGGACAAAATAATCGTAGAAGTCTTTCCAAACAGGCCAGACATGCTTTCAGAGCAGGGTTTTTCAAGAGCTTTATCCTCTTTTATTGGTGTAAAACCCGGATTAAGAGATTACAAAGTAAAAAAATCAAATGATAAAGTAGTTATAGAAAGCTCTGTAAAAGAAGTAAGGCCTTTTACTGCCTGTGCAATTGTTAAAAACTTAAGATTTGATGAAGAGAGCATAAAAAGTATAATCCAGATTCAGGAAAAATTACATATAGGTTTTGGAAGAAATAGAAGAAAAGCTGCAATTGGTATTTATCCTTTGGAAAAAATAAAATTCCCTGTAAGGTTCATAGCTCTCCCCCCAGAAGAAATAAAATTTATCCCTCTGGAATCTTTAGAGGAAATGAATGGAAGAGAAATCTTGGAAAAACATCCAACAGGCAAAGAATATGCTCATTTATTAAATAAACAAGATAAATATCCTATATTTATAGATGCTAACAACAATGTTTTAAGCATGCCTCCAATTATAAATTCAGAAACTGTCGGAAGGATTACAGATAAAACAAAAGAAGTCTTCATTGAATGCTCTGGATTTGATTTTAATATTTTAAATAAATGCCTCAATATCATAGTTACAGCTTTAGCAGACATGAATGGAGAGATTTATTCTCTGAATTTGGAATATGAAAAGAATACAGAAACAACACCCAGTTTAACACCTGAAGAAAGGGAATTAAACTTAAACTATGTAAATAAAATGCTTGGTTTAAATCTGAAAGAATCAGAAGTAAAAGAATTATTAGAAAGAATGGGCCATGAATACAAAAATAAAAAAGTAAGAATCCCTGCTTACAGGTCTGATATTCTTCATGAAATAGATCTGATAGAAGATATAGCAATTGCTTATGGCTATGAAAACTTTAAAGAAGAAATACCAAATGTTTCTACAATAGGAGAAGAATCGTATTTAACAAAGTTTAAGAGAAGAATAACTGAAGCTTTGATAGGTTTAGAATTAATAGAGTGCTCTTCCTTCCATTTATCAAACAAAACTATTTTAAATGAAAAAATGAAAACTAAAACTAAGTTAACAGTAGTTGAGAGCGCTGTTAATGCAGATTATGACACTTTAAGAAATTTCTTATTGCCTAATTTACTTGAAATCTTAAGCAGAAACAAAAGGTATGAGTACCCTCAGAATATTTTTGAAATTGGTACTGTCTTTGATGAAGATATTAAGGAGCATGAGAGTTTATGCATAGTAAAGTCTGAAAAAGAGGTTAATTTCACAAAAATAAAACAAGTGCTGGATGCATTAATGAGTTCTCTTGATATACATTATAAAATAGAAGAAATCTCATATCCTTGGTTCATAGAAGGAAGAGCAGGAGAAATAATAGTCAACAATAAAAAAATTGGCATGTTAGGTGAGCTTAATCCGGAAGTCTTAATAAACTGGAACTTAGAAATGCCTGCTTCTGTTTTGGAATTTAATATTAATGAATTGGTTATTTTACAGGATAACAAATAATATAAAACAAAGTTATAAAGAATAAATATGAAAAAGCTCGCTGTATACGGTATAGGCAGTCCACTAATGGATATCCTTGTAAATATCAAATCTGAAGAATTATCAAAATTAAAATTAAATAAGGGAATAATGCATATTATTAATGGTAAAAAAAGAGAAGAATTACTCTCTTTTATTGAAAATAAGGATAAAAATCTGATATGTGGAGGAGATACGCCAAATACAATCATAGCACTTGCAAATCTGGGTATGCCTACAGCATTATCTGGAAGAATAGGCAATGATGAATACGGAAACCATTACCGGAAAAAATTAAAAGAGCTTAAAATAATCTCAAATTTAAAAGAAGGAACCTTACCCACAGGAACTAGCATTATCTTAATATCTGAAGATTCAGAAAGAACAATGGGAACATATTTAGGAGTTTGCCAGCATTTCAATGAAGAAGATATAGACAAAGAATTAATTTCAAACTCAAAATATATCCATTTCACAGGATATATGTGGGGGGCAGATGCACAAAAGAGAGCAGTAATGAAAGCAATAAAAATAGCAAAGGCAAATTCAACAGGAGTAATTTTTGATGTCGCTGATCCATTTATTGTAAAAAATAACAAAGAAGATTTAATAAAATTAATAAAAGAAAATGTGGATATTGTTTTTGCAAATAAAGAAGAGTCAAGAATATTACTAGATATAGAAAATCCAGAAGAAGCTATAAACAAACTATCTAAACTATGCAATATTGCTGTAGTTAAAATTGGTTCAGAAGGAGCATTAATAAAACAGAAGAATGAACAGACAATATTCATACCATCAAGAAGGGTAAATGTAATAGACACAACCGGAGCAGGTGATAATTTTGCAGCGGGGTTCATTTACGGGTTATGCAACAACATGAGCCTTCAAGAATCTGGCATATTTGCATCATACCTTGCTTCACATATTGTCTCTAATGTTGGTGCCCAATTAAGCGAAAAAACAAAAAAAGAGATACTATTAAATATAAAAAAAGGAAGCTGGAATTATATCAGAGGGGGATAAATCACATGAAAACAGAGGTAGTTCAAGATTATAAAGTAAAGGATATTTCTTTAGCAGAATTTGGGAGAAGAGAGATTGAAATAGCAGAAAAAGAAATGCCTGGATTAATGGCAGTAAGGGAAAAATATGGTTCTTCAAAACCATTACAGGGTGTAAGAATTACAGGCAGTTTACATATGACAATCCAGACAGCAGTGCTTATAGAAACTCTAAAAAGATTAGGCGCAGAAGTAAGATGGGCTTCTTGTAACATATTCTCAACACAAGACCATGCTGCAGCTGCAATAGCAAAAGCAAACATCCCTGTATATGCATGGAAAGAAGAAACACTAGGAGAATACTGGGACTGCACAGCAAAAGCTTTGGAGTTTGGAGAAGGACTAGGACCTCAGTTAATTGTTGATGATGGAGGAGACGCAACAATGATGATTCATAAGGGATTAGAAATAGAAAAATATCCATCATTGTTAAATAAAGATTATAGTGAAGAAGGAGACGATTTCAGAGAGTTGATAAAATGTTTAAAAAGAATTTATCAGGAAAATCCTGAAAGATGGACAAGGGTTAGTAAAGAAGTTAAAGGAGTCTCTGAAGAAACAACAACAGGTGTGCATAGGTTATATCAAATGTTAGAACAGGGAAAATTATTATTCCCCGCTATAAATGTAAATGATTCTGTTACAAAAAGTAAATTTGATAATTTATATGGATGCAGAGAATCTCTAGCAGACGGGATTAAAAGAGCCACAGATGTTATGGTAGCAGGAAAAGTAGTTGTTGTATGTGGTTACGGAGATGTCGGTAAGGGTTGCACTCAATCAATGCAGGGATTTGGTGCAAGGGTTATAGTTACAGAAATAGATCCAATATGCGCCCTGCAGGCATTAATGGCAGGTTTTGAAGTAAAAACCGTAGAGGAAACTTTAGGGGAAGGAGATATTTATGTAACAACAACAGGAAACAGAGATATAATTACATTAGAGCATATGAGGGGAATGAAAGATCAGGCAATAGTTTGTAATATAGGTCACTTTGATAATGAGATTCAGATGAACAGGCTCGAAAAAGCAGAAGATGCAAAAAAGATAAACATAAAACCACAAGTAGACAAATATAAGTTCCAAGATGGGCATGAAATATTTATACTAGCAGAAGGAAGACTTGTAAATTTAGGTTGTGCAACAGGGCATCCAAGCTTTGTTATGAGCAACTCATTTACAAACCAAGTATTGGCTCAGATAGAGTTGTGGAAAAATGAACATAAAATAGGTGTTTACATGCTGCCTAAAAAGATGGATGAAGAAGTAGCAAGATTGCATCTTAAGAAATTAGGAGCAAAGCTAACAAAACTAACAGAAAAGCAGGCAAGCTACATAGGCGTCCCAGTAGAAGGACCATATAAAGCAGAACACTACAGGTATTAACACCTGCATTCTTTATTTTTTATCATAATAATCTATTTAAATTATTCCGAGAATTAGTTCTTATGGTTAAAGTAGGAATTATTGGTGGATCTGGTTTAGACGACCCTAAATTGTTAAAAGATTACAAAGAGATAGAACTCAATACACCTTATGGAAAACCAAGTGATAAGATAACTAATGGAAAAATAGATGATATAGAAATTTTTATTCTTCCAAGACATGGAAAAGATCACAAAATAACTCCCTCTTGTGTTAATTATCGGGCAAACATTCATGCATTAAAGCAGTCAGGAGTAAACTATATTTTAGCTACAACTGCCTGTGGAAGTTTAAGAGAAGAAATTAACAGAGGAGACTTGGTTATTCTTGATCAGTTTATAGATTTCACAAGACATAGAAGCATAACATTCCATGATAATTTTGATGCAGGTATCAACCACGCACCAATGGCAAATCCATTCAATGAAAAATTAAGAGACATACTAATAGAAACTGCTAAAGAATTAGATTTCAAGGTGCATAATAAAGGAACAGTAATAACAATTGAAGGTCCAAGATTTTCTACAAAAGCAGAGTCTCATATGTTCAGAGCATGGGGAGCAGATGTAATAAATATGTCAATAGCTCCTGAAGCAATCTTAGCTAATGAATTAAAAATACCTTATGCTGCTGTTGCCATATCAACAGATTATGATTGCTGGAAAGAAAATGAAGAAACTGTTTCATGGGAAGATATATTGAAAGTTTTTAATCAGAATTCTGAAAAGGTAAAAAAATTATTAGTTGAATCTATTAAAAAATTAAATGATAAAGAAATGGATTTAAAGCAATATATCAGAACCGTTCCAAATTGGCCTAAGCATGGAATAATGTTTAGAGATATTACAACATTAATTAAAAATCCAAAAGCATTTAGTTACGTAATTGAAAGATTTGCTGAGCATTACAAAAACAAAGAAATTGATAAAATAGCAGGAATAGAATCCCGTGGTTTTATTTTTGGTTCAGCATTGGCAAATAGGCTAGGAATTAGCCTTGTTTTAGTAAGAAAACCAGATAAGTTGCCTGCAGAAACAATATCAGAAGAGTATGACTTGGAATATGGAAAAGATAAAGTTGAAATCCACAAAGATGCAATTAATGAGGGAGACAAAGTTCTAATCGTAGATGATCTATTAGCAACAGGCGGAACAATGCTCGCAACATGTAATTTAATTAACAAGTTAGGTGGTAAAATAGTAGAATGCGCCTTTGTAATAGATCTGCCGGGAATAGGTGGTTGTAAAAAACTTGAAAACGCAGGATATAAATCATTCAGTTTAATAGAATTTGAGGGAGATTAACCAATATATCTTAACTCTTTATTATAACTCGTTCCATTCATAAATAAGCTCCCTTTCTCAACTAGCTCACTTCCTTTAACAAAATCCTCCATAGTCAAAGATTTCTTATTGTAACTTAAGGCAACTCTAGCTGCATTTAATATTGCATTCCTTATGTTTCCTCCAGAAAAATTATATCTTCTGCTTAGTTCTTTAAAGTTAACATCCTTATGGATTTTTAGTCCTCTGCAAAGAGTCTTCCACAGTCTCTCCCTGTCAGGAGCATCAGGCATCTTAAACAGTATATGCATATGTATTCTTCTTTCAAATGCCTTGTCAAAATTTTCAGCAAGATTAGTGGCAAATATGACCACCCCATTAAAATTCTCCAATTCTTTTAATAACACATTCCTGATCAGGTTGTTTTCAGAATCAGTCGCATTCATGACGATTGTTCTTGTAGAAGCAATAGCGTCTGCCTCATCAAAGAACAGAACGGCAGAACTTTCTCTTGCATAATTAAAAACCTTGACAATGTTTTTGCTGGTTTCTCCTATATAGCTCTCAACTAAATCAGAATATCTCACAGCATAAAGTTTCTTTCCCAAGTATTTGGCCACAACTTCAGCAGTCAAAGTCTTTCCAGTCCCAGGTTGCCCTATAAAGTTTAAAGCAATAGTATTGCTCTTCAATATTCTCTTCAGTCCATACCCTTTAACTAGTTTAGGATAATTATTAATCTGCTTAAGAGCCATAATCACCTGAGACTCAACGTCCCAGGGCAGTACGAGATCAGAAAGACTTTTTTTAGGCATTATAACAGAGACTAACCCAGAAACATTAGTCTCATTCTTCTCTAAAGAAAATTTGTTTCTATAGCCTATCTCTTTTAATTCATCTAATAAAAAATCAAATCTATCTCTAACCCTTTCATTTAGAGTATTGACCTGTTTCCTCAGCAATTTTACTTCTCTTTCCAAATTCGCTTGACTTTTTACCATTTTCCATAATAAAGAACACCTCAATAAGCTAAAAGATAAAAACTTTAATAAGCTTTATCTGAGTTTATAGAATACATTTTTAAAGTTAACTACTAGATTTCCTTTAAACTTGATTCCTTCTCTATCTAAAATCTCTTTCTTAGATTTTAAAGCAATTTCATCCTTTTTTCCTTTAAAGCCATGTAATTCTACCTTACTATTTAAAACTATATGGCAGGGCACTTTAGCATAAGGATTGTAAGATAAAGCTCTTCCAACAGATCTGTATGCCTTTGTTCGCATTGCTTTCCCAATTTCCCCATAAGTAGACAATCTCCCTTTAGGAATTTTCTTACAAATTTCATAAACTCTTTCACTAAATTTCATAAAAGGGATAAAAGATTGTTATATAAAAATCTTTCACTAGTTTGTAACCGTTTAGCTGCTAAGGGTTTGCCTTAGCATGCTATAAGTATTAAGCCCTCTTAAGTTCCATGTAGCTAATACTGACATTATTGTTTCTTTAATCATTATTCCTTTCTCATTCCATAGAGAGCTAATCT
>JACQNJ010000009.1 GCA_016203115.1 Candidatus Woesearchaeota archaeon | reverse complement strand
TAGTTATCATGTATCACTGAAATTATCTTTTGTAAGTCTTCTTGTTTAAGTGTTAAATTCTCCCCAACAAACAATGATTTTAGCGAATCAATATCCTGTGGCATAATATCAATAATCTTCTTGATATTTCTTTCTTTTAGTCTTGAAACTTCTAGCTTTCTTATTTTCTCAGCTAAATCCTTTGTTTTTTTCTCCTGAGCGAATTTATGAGTATATTCCTCAACTTTCAAAGCTCTTGCTTCTAACTCCTTGTCTCTCTTCTTTATTTCAACTAATTTTTCTTTAACTTCAACCAAAGACAATGGGTTTTCTTCAATTAATTCTATGCTTGACATTTTAAACTCCTTTTAAGTGCACAGGATGAACAACCAAAGTTTTATCCTTGCCTCCATCTTTGACAGTAAGCTGATAGCATGATCCTTTTTTTCCTTTTACAATCCCAACTTTCCCATGAAACCTAGGAAAATACATTCCTGCCTGAACACTTGGCTCAGCATGTAATAATACTCTCTGACCTTCTTTAAACTCCTGAAAGTATTTAGTTAAGCTCAATTTCCCTCTAGTCCTTATATTTTTCTTGAGCTTGCTTCTAGTCTTCCTTCTAAACCCGCCGATTCTCTTTGTCATATATTTATAATCTAGAAATGAACTTATAAAGGTTTCTAAAGCCTCCTATAATCTTTTAATAAATTTAGATAAATAAACAAAAGATTCGAAGTATAGAAAGATTATATAATCCCTAAAAATAATAAAGACCATGTTTTCATCTAAATTTCACTCAAAATCTTATCTAAAGCTCTACTCATGGCAAAAAAAAGATTAAAATCAGTAACATCAGCGCTATAAGCCCTTCCATTAGCAGCTAATTTTGTTTGAACTTCAAACTCAGAATTATGTATTGTCTTCAAATGAACAGAAACCTTCTCAAAATTTTGGGTTTTTTCTTCCATTTTTTTAACATAATTTCCAACAATTTTTTTGATTACAACTAATTTCCCAGGCTCAACATCATGAAAACCAGATAAAGTAATTTTGCCACCTAATTCAATATCTTTGCCTTGATTTACCTCTCCTTGTAAAGTATTTTCTTCCATTTGCTACCCCTATAAAATTTTTATAGTAGGCTATAAATAAAAAGGTTTCTAATTTTTAAGGTTTTTGCATAAAATCTTGTTTATTGTTAAAAAATAAGAAAATTTAAGGATTCTCTTTATTTATAATGTCTTACTCAAATAAGCGCCATCATCTTTATACTCTAATTTTTTTCTATAATATTCCTTCACTCCAATCCCAGAAATGACTACAATTTTTTTACATCCTAATTTTTTAGAAATTTTTTCAGCTTCTCCCATTAATTTTAATCCAAGACCTTTATGCTGCACATCTTCTTTTTCACCGATTTTAGCAGCATTCCCGTAAACATGCAGTTCTCTAATCAAGCTGGTATCAAAAGTTATCTCTTTCCTAAATGGTTTGCAAGGAATCCTCAATCTTAAAAATCCCAAAAGAAGATTATTAGTAATGTCCTCAAAGGATAAAAATATCTCTTTTCCACCGCAATTCTCATAGTCAATTTTTTTTAATTTAACATTATCCCAGTTGATTTCCTTAATCATGGGCTCTCTGCATCTAATACACTGGCATTTAACATTCTCTTTCTTCATTTTCTCATGGATTATCTGCCTTAAGTTAGTCCTGTCAACACCAGCTTCTCTTCTATAAGTAGGAATATCCCTCTGCACTCTCATAACTCTGCAATATTTTGGTATATATTTCTTCATTTCAACAATCCTTGAAGCAGATTCATCTGTTGTAATAGGCTCAAATTCTCCTTTTTGCCATAAGTTAAACAAGGATGTATTCTTAAAAACCATGCAGGGGTAAATTTTCAAGGCATCAGGTTTATAATCAGAATTTTCAAAAAGTTCCTTAAACATTGCAATGTCTTCTTCTTTAGAAGTTTTAGGCAGTCCAACCATCCAGTGAAATCCAACCTTATACCCTGAATCTTTTAGCAATCTAATTGCTTTTTTAGTGTCCTCTAAATTATGCCCCCTATTAATAAATTTCAAAACATCCTCTTTCAAGCTTTGAACTCCCAGTTCAACTCTTGTAACGCCTTGAGAAAGCATAGTACCTATCTCATTCTCAAAGCACCAATCAGGTTTAGTCTCAACAACCATAGTTACATTTCTTATTCTGACTTTTTCATTCATTCTTTGTTCATTTTCCAAGCTAGTTTC
This sequence comes from Candidatus Woesearchaeota archaeon, assembly GCA_016203115.1. Classification (GTDB taxonomy): domain Archaea; phylum Nanobdellota; class Nanobdellia; order SCGC-AAA011-G17; family GW2011-AR20; genus JACQNJ01. Next base: position 23,513 of record JACQNJ010000009.1, on the reverse strand, counting down.
CTTCTTTTGCCCTATCAGTTTAGTTTGAATTCTTTTTACTCTTTCAGCATCCTTAAATTCTCCAGGCAATTCAAAGAATTTCATAAATTTCTCATAATTAAATTTAGTTTCATAAAACATCTCAGAAAAATCATTCATTGCTTGCAATGCTTCTTTAATAAACTCATTCTGATAAGAAACATCAAAAGAGGGGAAAGTCCCACCCATGATAATCAGTTCAATTTTCTCAACTTCTTTTCTCAAGGCATAATACTGCTCTAATCTGTTCATAACCTGCAGGTAAGCGCTATAATCATTTCTTATGGCTCTCATAGATGCAGGCTCTTTCCCAGTATAAGACATAGCAACCCCTTCTTTGATAAAGTCAGGGCACATAATGCACGCTCCATGTTTGCATCTTATTGGCTTGGACATGATAGCAACAGGAGCAACCCCAGAAATAGTCCTTATAGGCTTAGTCCCAAGATTTCCCTTAAACTCATCAAATTTTTCTTTAGATAACCATGAACTCACCTCAAAATTTCTAGGTATCTTCTTTAATCCATGTTTTTTAGAAAGTTTAATTTTCAATCGGTTAAACTTGTCATTATCAATTTCTTTCTCTTTTAATAAGCCTAAAAGTTCCTCATGGTATTCCATGTTATTAATATCCCATAATATCCTATAAAAAATTACTTGCTTATAACTAATGTCATCATTATACTTTATATAATGATTTCCCTTTAATATTTTATGCCAAGGTGTCTTCTTACAGGAGAAAAAGGAGTAAGAGAAGAAAATCCTTTTCCAGAGGACTTAGAAGGAAGAATGGCAAATGTCCTCAGTGCAGTCAACACAGAATTTAAAACAGCAACATTGCTTCATCTGGATGGCAATTTCTCAGATTCTGATGAAATTGAAGCAAGAATAAGGCAGACAATAGGAAAAGGTCAGCTGCCTAAGAGCCATACCTTTGGGAGTTACGGAAGAACCTTATATAATATGGCTTTTGTGGCAGAGGAAACAATTTTTAGTAATACAGGTGAAAAAGGTTATATTGGATACAGCTTGACAGAAGCAGGAAGAATATATGGTTTGCCTGTTGCAAATTTTGTTTTGAAGTGGGCTGTTGATAATAGTACAAGTATGTTTACTATTTTAGGGTCGATTACATTTTCTGGGAAAAAAAGAGCACCTTATAACAGAATAAGAATTTTAGAAGTTCTCTCAATAGGAAAAGCAAATGAAGCAGATATCGCAGAATTCTTAAATTTGAGCCCTACTTCAGTATGTAATAATTTATCCGCTCTTTCCAAGCAGGGTTTTGTTGATTTCGACTCTGTTGGAGCAATGCAGAGAGGGTATTCTAAGTATGTATGGACAGGGGAATTAAATCCAGAAGATATCGAACCTGTAAAAGTACATCCAACATTAAAAAGAAGAATTGCTGAATTGATGACAAAAGGAGACGAGATGAATTCTAGGGACATTGCTGCTAGATTAAAATGCAGTCAAACTGTTGCTTCAACTATCTTATCTGAATTGGAAAGAGAAGGCGCTTTACAAAGAACAACTCTATGGACTCCTAAAAAATATCAATCAGAAGCAGAACTCCTTGATTCTGGAAGGAGATTTTTAGAAGAAGTTGTTCAACCTATGAGAGATCACTTATCTAACAACAGTGTTTTAACAATAGATTTTGGTCATGATTTTTCATATTATGTAAAACAAGGAGTTGAACTCTACAGGAAAATCTCCCCCATGATTAACAAAAAAACTCCTAAGGAAAGAATGGAAGAGCTAAAGTTAATTCTATTAACAACTCCAAATACAACAACAAGAGAAATAGGAAGAGTTACAGGTCAATCTATGAGAAGTGTCGCCCATTACATACAGATGCTTGGAAAAAAAGTAAGAAAAGATGAAGTTGGAAATGAAGTAAGATATTCCTTAAACTAATCCCACTAAAACCTTTACAAAAAGAGACTTTGCACATAAAGTAGACAAAAAGTAAGCGTTGCATAATAAGTGAATTTTGCACAATAAGTCAGAAAACTGCACAATAAGTGTTACTTTTTATAGATTATTTGTGCAAAGCCACAAAAAGAAAAAAGCTTATAAATGGTTAATTTTTTAATAATTCATTCTAAACGTAATTCTTGGAGATTACTAGGAAAAAATTATCAGATAACTATTATAGGAGAATAAATATGAATATGTCAAGAGCATCAAGTGGTACAAGACTACAAGATAGAGTAGGGTATTTTCTTAATTTAGGAAATTTAGAAGGACATGAAACTGAAGTTTCAGTGTTAATAGGAGAATTATATAAATTAAGATATAATGGATGGGCAAATGCCTTATTAACCAAAGCCACCTCTTACACGAGGTTTTAGTAAGGCTTAAAAAGGTTCCTGAAAAGTTTTTTTAATATGAGCGAAATCAAAGAAACATTGTCAGAAAGATTACTTCAATATCCTGAACTTTTTGAGACTCTTGAAGGAAGAAAAATTGATTTTTCTCTAACCCAACAAGGAAGTAGAGGATTTATAGAAGTTGGAACTCCTTCTATGAGTGTATTAATAGCTGTATTTTATACACCTAATGGGTATAAGACTTTTAGTCTTGGAAGCGGTCTGAACCCCGGTGAAGAAAGGTTTTTATCTCTTCCGGTTTATAATCAATGTTTAGGATTAGTAAAAGAAGTATTAGAATCTTTAGGTTATACCTTAGGAGGTAAATAAGATGGCACAACCAACACAATACCAACCAATATTTATCTTGCCAGAGGGATCTCAAAGAACAACTGGAAGGGATGCTCAAAGAAATAATATAGCTGCAGCTAAGGCAGTTGCAGAAACAGTAAGAACAACTTTAGGTCCAAAAGGAATGGATAAAATGCTCGTCGATAGTATGGGTGATGTTGTTGTTACAAATGACGGTGTTACAATACTAGAGGAAATGTCTATTGAGCATCCAACTGCAAAGATGATTGTTGAAGTAGCAAAAACCCAGGAAAATGAAGTAGGGGACGGCACAACAACTGCCGTAGTTTTAGCAGGAAATTTGCTTAAAAATGCCGAAGAGCTTTTGGATGATAACATTCACCCAACAGTTATAGCCAAAGGTTATAGGATGGCAGCAGAGAAATCCCAGGAAATTCTTAATGAATTGGCTGAAAAAATTAACGAGAATGATAATGAAACTTTAAAGAAAGCAGCAATAACTGCCATGACTGGAAAAGGCGCAGAAGGAAATAAAGAAGTGTTATCAAATTTGGCAGTGCAGGCAGTAAGATTGGTAAGAGATGAAAATGGAATTGATTTAGAAACAATAAAGTTTGAAAAAAAAACAGGAGATATTATAGAGAATTCTGAATTAATAAAAGGGATAGTCATGGACAAGGAGAGAGTTCATAGTGTAATGCCAAAAAAAGTTAAAGATGCAAAAATAGCATTGCTAGATGCTGCTTTAGAGGTTAAAGGTCCTGAATCAGATACAAAAATAGAGATTAATGATCCAAGACAGCTCCAAGCATTCATTGATCAGGAAGAAAGAACAATAAAAGACATGATAGAAAAAGTCAAGAATTCTGGCGCAAATGTTGTGATCTGCCAAAAAGGCATTGATGATTTGGCCCAGCATTATCTGGCAAAAGCAGGAATTTATGCAGTAAGAAGGGTGAAGAAATCAGATTTAGATAACCTAGCAAGAGCCACAGGCGCAAAAGTAGTTAACAGCATCAAAGAATTATCAAGTGAGGATATTGGGTATGCTGGTATAGTAGAAGAGCTCAAAGTAGGAAATGAGTTAATGACCTATGTAAGAGAATGCAAAAACCCCAAATCAGTAACGATTTTATTAAGAGGGGGAACCCAGCATGTCGTTGATGAAATTGAGAGAGCAATGAAAGATGCAATTGGAGATATTGCAGCAATGCTGAAATCAGGAAAAGCAGTGGCAGGTGCAGGTGCAACAGAGATAGAACTGGCAAAAAGGTTGAGAATATATGCAAATTCTTTAAGTGGAAAAGAACAGTTGGCAGTATTGGCATTTGCTGAAGCAATGGAGATAATTCCAAGAACATTAGCGGAAAATGCAGGTTTAGATCCAGTAGACATTTTAGCTGAATTAAAATCAAAACATGATCAAAATGAAGGAAAATGGGCAGGCATTAATGTATTCACAGGAAAAATCATGGATGCATGGAAAGAAGGTGTCATTGAGCCTCTAAAAATAAAAACGCAGGCAGTAGCAAGTGCTTCAGAGGTTACAGAATTAATTTTAAGAATTGATGATGTTATAGCATCTTCAGGCAGTTCAAAAGGCGCTCCAAATGCTAGAGGAATGCCTCCTAATGGCATGGAAGGCATGATGTAAAAGGTTTATAAAAACTAGCTTCTTTATTTTTTCTATGCCATCTACATTAACATACGAGCAGAGTTTATTCTACATAGTGCAGGATTGTAAAACTGTAGAAGATATAGAGAGAAGGCTAGACCATTTAATACAGTGGAGCAATCCAGATATGTTCTGTTTTATAGAAGCAGAAAGAGAACACATAATGAAATTGTATGTAAACAAAAGAATACAAGGATTAACAATTGCCTTAATCTCAGAAGATCCAACATTAGCAGGTAAATTAGTTCCTTTGCCTATTGCAAGATTTTGAGTAAGCTTTAAATAGTTCTTATTTCTCAAATATAACAGAAGAGGTGTTATGTGTGGCACAAGAATCAACAGTTTCTAGTCAGAAAAAGCTAATAGAGCAGTTAATAGAAAATAATCTTATTCTCCAAAAAAAAGAAACAGAATTAATGGTAAATGTAAACCAATTAATAAAAAGAATAGACAGAATGCTGAACATTTTTGAAGAAGCCTCAAAACATGTGATGGAAGTAGGCGAAGAAAAAAAAATAATAGAACTTGCTGACAAGCTTGAAGAATTGCTAAATCAGAACAAGAATATTGCAAAAGGGTTGATAATGCTTGAGCAGTATGTAAAAACAAAATCTCAATTTGAGTCTCCAATACAGCAGAGAAGGATATGAGAGATATTAATTTTCTTTTAGATGAAATATCTGAGCAGGATAAAAAAGAAGTTAAGGACATAATAAAAAGGATAAAAACAAAAAACCAAAAAATACCCAAAGAAGTTATTTTTCTCAGAAAATTCGCTCTATCTTTAATGAAGCAGTATGCAGTAAAAAAATCAATTCCAAAAGTTATATCTGCACCACACTCATTCCAATTGAATACAAGAACAATTCAGTCAATTCCAGAACCTTTAGTTTTAATATCAAGGTTGACAGAAGTTCCCAAACCAGTTCAACTAATCAATAATATTCCAATCAATGATATTCCAGAGCCTGTAAGGCTTACAGAAGTAAAAAGTGAGATCCCTGTTCCAGCTCCAGAACCTTTAAGATTAAACGATTTGCATCAGGCAGCTCCAGCCCCGCCAGTTCCAAGGCCAATAGAAAATAAAGCAATAGCTAATGCAATAAAAAGGGAGTTAAGTGTTCCCGCACCTAATTAGAAATCTAGATTTTATAATTTAAGAAAATCTTGTAGAAAATAGAAGAATTAAGATATATTTTTAAGTATGTTAGACTTTCTCGGATTTATGATTCCAAAATACATAGGTAATGGTGCTTATTGTTATGCTAACTCTATTGCTATGCTCTTAGCTGATAAAGGCTATGATTATTCTCCTTCTATCATTGAAGTTCTTTCAGGATTAGGTATTGGTTTTTTTATTGATATAAATGTTCCAATCGTATTTTTTAGTAACTATGCTACGTCTCCTGAAGATGGTATAAATAATGCATTAAATCTTCTTGGTTTTACTTATGAAGAAAGGAGTTTTGAAAATGAGAAAATCGCGTTCGAGAAATTAAAAATCGCAACTAGAAAGGGTCCTGTTGTTATTGGTCCTATAGATATTGGATACATGAAACATTGGGGCACTTCTAAAGATGAAGGGGGAGACCATTATATATTAGTATATGATGTAACTAAAGAGGATGTTTGGATTCATGATCCTCAAGAATTTCCTTCAATGCCGATACCAATTAAAGACTTTGTAAATATTTGGAGGGCTGATAATATTAGTTTTAAAAGAAAAAAATTTCATTTTTGGACTAATCCTAAAAGAAAGAACTCTAAATCAAAACTAGAGATTTTTAAGGATTCTATAAAACTTTTTAAAATGAATTATGAAAAAAGTAAAATTCATCCCGAACACGTAAAAATTGATGAAGAAGCTTTAATGGATTTGTCTATAAGAACAAGGAAACCTCTACCTGAATTTCTTTTTAAACATTTAACTAATTTTGCGTTTCCAGTTATCATGAGAAGATCTCTTGATTATGCTGATTTTTTTAGGGAAAATAAAAGGGAAAAACTTGCTCAAATAAAAGAAAGACAAGCGGAGTTATTTGGTACTTGTCAAGTCTATAGTATGAAAAAGAATTGGAAAAAAGTTAGTGATGCTCTTAAGAAGCTTGTAAAAAAAGAAAAAGAGTTTAAAAAAGAGTTATTTAACAAGTAAAAGAAGAATTAGCTCTCTTTGGATTTTATAGGATTCTAATTATGGTATGTTTTCATATCTTCCCCATTTATTTATTCTTATTGTGCAAGTTAGTCATTAATCAACAGCTATAACAACTTTTAATTTTTCTTTTTCCACAACTAACCTACAATATATTAAATTACATTTTTGTAGAGAACATCTTTTAGAAAGATACCTAATTAATCCAATATATGGAGTTCCTTTCCTATACTGAACCTTGCTCTTCCAACTTAGAATACCTAGTCATCTATCCTCCAATTAGAATTTATATCAACTTTTTTAATATCTAAATTATTATAATATTTTTTATTTCTTTTATACTCTAAAATACCCTGCCAAGCAATCATCAGACCTTGATCACCTGAATATTCAACAGGAACAACAGAAAACTTAACCATCCTGTCTTTGCACATAGTTTTAAGCATAGTAATTAGCCTTCTATTAGCAGCAACCCCTCCAATCAGTAAGAGCTCTTTTTTCTCCGTATGTGCTAAAGCTCTTTCAGAAACCTCAGTTAGCATAGCAAACAAAGTTTCTTGCAAAGAGAAACATAAATCTTCTTTTGATATTCCTTTTTTATAAAAGTTAATAGCTTGAGTGACAATCCCAGAAAATTCAACATCCATTCCTTTAACAACATAAGACAATTCAACATACCTCCCTTTTTTAGCCAATTTCTCAATTTCAGGCCCACAAGGAAAGCCCAGTCCTGTATTTCTCCCAAACTTGTCTAAGGCATTTCCTATCCCAATACTCAAAGCCTCACCAAAAATTCTGTATTTCCTGCCCTCAAAAGCAATTATTTGTGTATTAGCTCCAGTAGCCAAAATAAACACAGGATCTTTAACCTTTGTTAATACTTTACCAATTTCCAAATGTGCAATTAAATGATTAACTCCAATTAAAGGTTTTTTACACTTTAAAGCCAATTCTTTTGCAAAATTTTTTCCTACAACCAAACAGGGAGCTAATCCTGGCCCTGAAGAAAAAGAGATAATATCAATATCTTCAACTGTTAATTTAGCTTCTTTTAATGCATTTTCTAAAAGTTCTTCTTTAATAGATTCATGATGTTTTTTAGCTTCTATTGGAATAATCCCTCCTTTCTCAGTCATATACATGTCTTTAACATTAGCTAAAATATTTCCCTTATTATCAATAATCCCTATTCCAAAAGTATGAGCAGTGCTTTCAACACCCAAGCATATCATAAGAACTAGCTAAATCTCTCAATTTTTAAAATTATTTAATATCCTTTAATCTCCCAAATCTATAAGCTTTATCCTCATTAACATAAACCTCAATATTCTTAGAATTTTTTAAATAAGGGCTCATAAATCTTCCTTTAGTGATATCAGATCCTTCAGTAACCAAATTCAGGGAAGGCATTACAATTAATTCTGCTTTGCCATATTTTCCTTTCAAAAAACATTTATATTTCTGAGTTGGCCTCTCTTTAAAGCTTACAGCAGGATGTTCATGCCCGATTATAATAATCTTTGATTTATCTTCAATAACAACATCTCCATGTGCAAAAAGAATGTCTTTATGCTTATAATAAGGCAAAATCTTGATATCTCTTTTGTTAGTTATAGGAAACAATTTTACATCATGATTCCCTTTAATGATAATCAGCTCAGATTTCAAGGCCAAAAAATCAATAAGCTCCAGAACATGCCTCCATTCCTGCTCAGAAATAGAGCCAAACTCATGTTTTAAATCACCAACAATTATTATCTTGTCAGGCCTGATTTTGTCTATTATTCTTTTTAAAATAGAAAAAATTCCAGTAAATTGAAATCTAGGGATAAATATACCCTGCTTGTTTAAAGACTCCTCAAACCCCAAATGCAGGTCTCCCAGAACTAGTATTTTACTCTCTTTAATAAAAAGAGTCAGTTCATAGATTTCTATCCCTTTAAGAATTTCCATTTTAAGCAGATTTTTAAGTTTTTAATTTACTAAAGAGATATGAAAAGTCTTAAAGTTTACGGATTAGCACTTCTTCTAACATGTTGTGCACCAAAAAGCAGTATTATCTACATGGCTGCAGAGATAGATAATCCAACCAGAATTACTTATTCAGTCTCTGATGACAGAAATGAAATAAAGGGAGAAATATTCAGGGAGCAAGAAGAGCAGGGACAAATACCTATTTCGTTCTTAGAAGAAATGATAAAAGAAACAGACAGAAGGGGGCTTGTTGTCCAGGTTGAAAGATTTGAAGAAAAGATTGAAGTTTCAGTATACGCGCCAATCCTCTACAGTATAAGGAGAAATTCAGAGAGATATTTCAAAGCAAAAGTTAAATTTTATGATAAAGATTTAGATGGAAGGATAGATATAGCTCCAAAAGCAAGGAAAAAGTTTAGGCACAGCATCAAGGTATGTGAAGATATTTTAAAAAAAGAGAAAAAAAGAAAATACTAAGAAAAAGATTCTAAGTGAATTTAATTCTTTAAAATAACATTTTGAGCTTGGTTGCCTCTTTCTGACTGGGCTGGTTCAAAAGTTACTCGATCATTTTCATTAAGGAATACTCCTTTTGGTAATGCAGTATAATGCACAAAGTAGTCCTGCTCATCTTCTCCTTTAATGAATCCGTATCCTTTTTTTCTATTAAACCATTTTACTGTTCCTTCCATTTTTCCTCCACTAAAGCAGCACAAATGCTCTTCCCATGTTGCTTTAGGTAATGATAAAACTATTCTACAAACATCTTTTTAAAGCTTTTGATAAAAATGGTTTTGTAAAATAAGTCATTAAATCGGGCTATTTTTTTACAGAAAAATATAAAAGAAAAATAAAGAATGTAGACTAAAATTTCAAAATTGAACTAATACCTCTGCTTCTTTTTCGAATAGCAGTCTTTGCAATAAACTGGTTTGCCTTCTGTAGGCTTGAATGGAACTTCGCACTCTTGACCACAATCAGAGCATGTTGCTTTATGCATCTCTCTTGGACCAAAATTACTAGGTCTTCTGTTAAAGCCATAGCTTCCACTTCCGCCTTCATTATCGCGTCCTCTCACGTTGATACCCCCTATATCATTTAATACATAAAAGAATTAACTCTCCCTTATGCTATATTAATTAAAATTAAAGGGTTTATAAGTCTTTTCTTAGGGAATAATTTATGTGATGTCCCGGAATAATGCCACACCTTGATTTAAAAGACCTCAAAAGAGCTCTTTTCCAAAGACCGCTCTTGCTAGACTTGCTTTTCTTGCCCCATATGATAAAGTGGCTAAAAATGCAAACATGAACAGAAGAGCAGGTGCTCCCTGGTTTACAGCGGGATTCCACCCCCCAATCATAGCATGCCCTATAACATAAGCCACAAGCATTTCTATCACACCAAAGAAAGAAGCCAAACGTGTTAAAACACCAGAGATTAAGGCCAGACCAATAAGAAGTTCAGCAGCCCCAGCAACCCAAATTAAAGTTCCAAAAACTGCAGCTCCCCCTGGCATTCCCCACAATCCAAACAATTTCTGTACTCCGAACATTAAAAATAGTGCACCAATACCAATGCGAAAAATCACATATAAGCTATCTCCATATTTTGCTTCAAATCCCATAATTTCTACCCCCCTAAATTTAAGTTTAAACGTGTATTTATAAGTATATCCAAATTAATCGATCTTATGAGAATAAAACTAGAAATAATTAATCAATATCATAATCCTTACCAATCTTAGCCAGCACCATATGATGCATTCTTCTTAAAAATTCAACCTTGTCTTCCATTTTCATAATATCAACATATCCTTCTAAAACCAGATTAAAGGCAAAGGGACTAGGTAATTTAGTTTGAAAAGTTTTAACCTTAATCTTCCCATTTTCAATGTCTTTAACAATTTTTTTGGCATTTTCAATATCCATTAAATCTTCTAATACCTCACGTCTAGCTTCCTGTAAAACGCAAAAATCATCAGAAATTCTCTTTACAGCATTTAACAACAGCATAGAGCTTACTTGCTGCCTTCCAACTCTTTTAGTTCTGCCTCCATAATTTCTCAAAATCATTAAAGCCCTTACAGCACAATGCCTAAACCTTCTTTTCAATACTTCTGTCTTATCTAAAGCCTGCTTCATGATAGAATCTAAATCTTCACTCTTCAAATACTCAAATATATTCATTATAGGAATATTTTTCTCAGAAGCTACATAAAATCCATGGTCGTTAATTCCAATCTCAACATCTTTATGGTACATTCTTCCAATAATAAATGCAATTGCCCTTGAAAGTACATCATTTACTCTTCTTCCATATAGTGCATGAAATACAATAAAACGCTTATCTTCCTCAGTATATTCCTCAATCAGTAATTTCTTGTCAGTCGGTATTTCTTTAAACAAGAATTGCTGCTGGAAATAAGAAAACAAGGAATTTAAAGAATTTTTGTCAGCATATACATAAGAATTCAAAAAATCAAGAATTTCTTTTTTGCTTTGTTTATGGGAAAATTTATCCTCCATCAATACCCTGAATTTAGAGATTTCCAAAGCCAAGTCAAAGCTTAATGGCAGCATATCAGAAAACCAAGAAGGAATTGTTGGTGCTCTGGAAACATTAGCATTTACTTGAGCAGTCATTCCTCTAGCAAATAAAAACTCATATTTATTGCCTCCCAAAACAAAAACATCACCCCTTTTTAATCTCTCTAAAAAAGATTCATCTATCTTTCCAATTATATTTTCTCCAACTTTAACCTGCACAAAAGTCTCATCAGGGATAGTTCCTAAATTGGTCATGTAAATCATCCTAGCCATTTTACTTCTCTTGCCAATCATTCCAGTTTCCTTGTCATACCAAATCTTGGCATAAACATGCCTGTCTTCTAATTTAGTATACTCCCCAGCTAAATAATCCAAAACTTCTTCAAATTGAAAATACTTCAAATTTCTATAGCAATAACTAGAGGTAACAGTTTTCCATAAATCTTTGACATTAATTTTGTCAGAAATAGCAATCCCATAAATTTGTTGCGCCAAAACATCCAGGCAATTTTCCGGAATATGTAATCTATCAATTTTCTTCTCCAAAACATTTTTTAATAATATAGAACATTCAACTAAATCGTCTCTGTCTAAAACAATAATTCTCCCTTTAATAGTTGCATGCAATTTATGCCCCGCTCTTCCAAATCTTTGTGTACATCTTGCAACACTTTTAGGGCTCCCTAATATAATAACTAAATCAATATAACCAATATCAATTCCTAATTCAAGGGAAGTAGAACAAACAATAACTTTTAGCTTTCCTTCTCTCATTTTAGTCTCCATATCTAACCTGTGCTCTTTAGACAAAGACCCATGATGTGCTCCAATATTCTCAGTATATTTTTTAGGAAATTTTTCTTTTAGGTGATGTACAACTCTCTCAGTAGCACTTCTTGTATTGGTAAAAATCAAGGTTGTTTTATGTTCTTGAATCAATCCATCAATCATCCTATACATCTTATCATGGGTCTCTTCATAAGTGACGTTAACTAAATCAGGAACAGGGCATAAAACCTTGATATCCATTTTCTTTTTTAAATCTGCCTTAGCAATCATACAGTTCCTATTGCTTCCAACTAAAAACTGGGCTATCCCCTCAATAGGCTCAGTAGTGGCGCTTAAGCCAATTCTTGTAAACCCAGAGCTTAAATCTTCCAATCTTTCCAAAGCTAAAGAAAGATGCACACCTCTTTTGTTCTCAGCTAAAGCATGAATCTCATCAATTATTACCCATTTTAAGCCCCTTAATTTGTCTCTCAGTTTTACAGAAGTTAATATTATGGAAAAAGATTCAGGAGTTGTAATCAAAATATGGGGGCTTTTAGCAAGCATTTTTGCCTTGTCTGCAGTTGAAGTATCTCCAGTTCTTACACCTATCCTAATCTTAAATTCTTTTCCAGAAATCTCTTCCATTTCTTTCAAAGGCTCTTTAAGATTGAAAGATATATCATTATTGAGCGCCTTGAGGGGGCTTATGTAGATACAGTAAATCTGATTTTCTAATAAATCATTCTCAGCTAGTGTTATTAACTCAGACAAAACAGATGTAAAAGCAGTTAAGGTTTTTCCTGACCCAGTCACAGCACTAACTAGAATATTCTCCTTATTGTGAATTGGTAAAATAGCATATTTTTGTGGTTCACTAAACTCCTTAAACTTATTTTTAAACCAATTTCCTACAACAGGATTTAAAATATCTAATATTTCTTTATCTTTTCCTTTATCTTCAATAAATCTTATCATAAGGCATACAAAAGAAGGGAAAATACAACAGTTTAAAAGATTTTTGAATGCTACAGTTTAAAAGTCTAATTCTCTTATACAAAGAATGCATAGAATCACCCAAGTAATAAGATCATTGATAGAAAAGCAGGGAATAAAGGAGCTAAGGCCTGCTCAGTCCAAAGCCTTGGACTCAGGATTATTAAAAAATAAAAATTTGATAGTCTGCACCCCAACTTCATCAGGAAAAACTTTAGTGGCAGAACTAGCTTTCTTAAATCATTTCTTAAATAAAAAAGGAAAAACAGTTTACACATGTCCATTAAAAGCATTAGCAGCAGAGAAATACAGAAATTTTAAAAGAAAATATCCGGAAATGAATATCTCTTTGTCAATAGGAGACCCAGAAAGAAAAGAGCCTTATCTAGCTCAATCAGACTTGATTATCTGCTCAAATGAAAGATTTGACAGCTTATTAAGGCAGGAATCTCAATGGGTAAATGAAGTAAGTTTGTTAGTAGTGGATGAAATTCACTTACTAAATGATGTATCGAGAGGGCCAACCCTAGAAATACTTATTACACTATCAAAAAGGATAAATCAAAATTTGCAGGTTCTAGGTTTAAGCGCAACAATAGGCAATCCAGAAGAGCTGGCTTCCTGGTTGAATGCAGGAATAATCCTAGATTATTGGAGGCCGGTTGAATTGTACAAGGGAATTTACTCGGAAGGCGAGATAGACTTTTTTAATAAAAAAGAAAATATAAAATTAGAAGAAATCTCAGAAGATCCTGTAATTAATTTAGCATTAACAACAATAAAAGAAGGAAAACAAGCCTTATTATTTGTAAATACAAGAAGATCAGCAGAAGCAGTAGCAGAAAAGCTGAGCCACAGGAGTAAATCTGAAGAAGATGCGATTCAATTATCTGAAAAGATAGAAAAAGCATTAATTAATCCTACAGAGCAGTGCAAAAAAATTGCAGAAATAGTAAAAAAAGGCATAGCTTTCCATCACGCTGGGTTAGTTCAAAAACAGAAAGAATTAATTGAAGAAGGGTTTAAAGACAAAAAGATAAAAGTGATATGCTGCACTCCAACTTTGGCGCTTGGAATAGATCTTCCAGCATTCAGATCAATTGTCAGAGACGTAAAAAGATTTGGCTCTCTAGGCATGTATTATCTTCCAGTATTAGAGATCCAGCAGATGTTTGGCAGAGCAGGCAGACCTGATTATGATGAATATGGTGAAGCTATTTTAATAGCAAAAAATCAGGATGAAAAAGAAGAATTACATTCTCATTATCTTAAAGGAAAACCTGAAAATATCTATTCAAAACTGGCAGTAGAGCCTGTATTAAGAACTTATTTACTAAGCTTGATTTCAATTAATTTTCTTACAACTAAAGAAAAAATACTCAAGTTCTTTGATGAAACTTTTTGGGCATTCCAGTTTGAAGACAGGGAAAAGCTTCATCACATAGCAGAATCCATGTTATATTTGCTTAAAGATTATGGATTCATTGAAATAAACGAGGAAATAAGAGCAACAAAACTAGGGAAAAGAGTCTCACAATTATATATTGATCCCTATACAGCAAATTTCTTAATACAAAATCTCTACAAGGCTCAAACTCATGATTATAATGATTTTTCATTGATTCATTTGATATGCAATACCTTAGAAATAAGGCCTTTACTTCCTGTAAGATCCAGGGAATATGGAGATATTGAAGCAGGATCATTACAACATCAAGACTATCTCCTCTACAATGACCAGTTCTCAGAGGATTACCTAAATTCAATAAAAACAGCACTAATGTTCAATTCCTGGCTGAATGAAGCAACTGAAGAATTAATTATGAAAAAATACAATATCCCTCCTGGTGAATTAAAATACAAGGTGGACAAAGCAGCATGGTTATTGTACAGCCTACAGGAAATAGCAAGAATTCTCAATTATACAGAAACAGCAAGAAATGCTAAATCCCTAAATGTTAGAATGAAGCATGGCATTAAAGAAGAATTATTAGTATTAATCCAGTTAAAAGGAATAGGCAGGGTAAAAGCAAGAAGGTTATTTAACAGCAACATAAGAACATTAGCCCATTTAAAAATAATAAACCTAGAAGTTTTAAAAAAGTTAATAGGAAATAAAACAGCAGTTTCAATTAAAGAACAGTTAGGTATTTCTATAGGAAGTTTAAAAGATTATTAATCAAATTCAATATCATCAGTATTCATTTCATAACTACTCATGATTTCATCTTCTACTGTCCCATCTACATAAGGCCCCTCCAACTCCATAGCCCTCCTCATTTCCTCGCTATCCAGCCATTGTTCAATGCTTAGCTTTTCCATATCTGTGTTATCTAATAAATGACTATCAGAGACATCATCTCTCTTACTATCATCTCCAGAATTCCTAAGTCTTGTATCCATATTCCCAAGAAGCATATTAAAGCCAATTACAAAATGAACATAACTCATTCTAGCATATTCGACCCACGTTCTAGCACTAAAAGCCTCTAATTCAGAACTTTCCCCAGTATTATGATCCCAAATAACTACCGAACCTTTCTCTTCTTCCTCCAACTCCATAGCTTCTGTAACACTTATTCCTGAACTTCCATGGCTAACTCTATTCCTAATTTCTTTCATTTTCTGTAATACACCCATCACATAAGCCTTATTTTCTCTACTAAGTGTTACACCAGCATAAGTAAAAAAATCATCTAGTGTTTTGTCTATTACTAACCCTCTAATTTCAGGAAATCTGGCATCTCTCCACTTCCCACCCAACTTATAAAATGACCACATTAACTGCCCAGTAAGTTCCCACATATGATATATACGGTGCAAGGCGAAATCACTTAGATCAGTACAGTCAAATACAAATTCTTTTACATAATCTTGAAATATTGTGCCTATAGCTTCGGAAGTCGCACCTCCAGGAACAGCAAAAAGCTCTTCTCGAATACCTTTATATTCTTCTTCTGTTTCTCCAAGTCTTTTCAAAAGTCTCCTAACGCTTTTATAATCCCTGTCTATCTCTGTTAGCCAGTGCCAGACCATTCTTGCTCTTTCATTTTCCTTTCCACAAAGTTGATTTTCACGCCCGTCACTTAACCAAGCCTCTAGTTTAGAAAAACTCCTAATATCCTCCTTCCTAAACCTATCATCTACATGTTTAGGGTCTATACTTGTGATGGATTGATACAGCTTTAATGCACCATATAATTCATCACTGACTTCTGCCATATATTTCCTCTGAACTATACTTTTATAAATCTTGTTCTCATGTAATGGTAGTAATATAACATTAATATAAATTAAAAGCATAAAAAAACTAAAAATGTACACGGGAGAATTTGAAGAATTGTTTAGGAAAATATCAAATCTATTTACTTTAGAAACTGTTTCTCAAGAAGAACAAATAAAAGGTAAATTATTAAGAAGAGATCCTAAAACCCCAGTATGGGATACATTAGAAAGTATTGATGGGTACGACGCCATAGATATTGGCGGAAAATACGTTTCTTGTGAAAAATTCTTTAGAAAACCAGTAAGAATATTATTTTTCATATTAATCCACGAAATAGAAAGCAGACTTTATCGTATTCATAGAAGGAATGGTAAGCCATTAAGTGACTTGGATGAATCTAATATTAATAATATGATAAAAGGCTTGATAAGCGATAAAGGATTATTAGAAGCACAAAAAATTTATCAAACCAGATCAGAACTTAAAGAAGATTTAAAAGCAATAAGCTCCTTTAGGAATATAATATTTCATACAAACAGAAAATTGCTAAAGACAGTAGGTAGTAAAACACTAATACAAAGAAAAAAACAAGTTATCAAATTATTAGAAGCATTACAACAGATTAGTGATAGGATGGAAGTAAAGGCTAAGGATACGTAATTACTATATAGTTTATAAAATAGTAACAATTAAAAAGCTAATTTTCATCAAAAATTTATGGAAAATACTCTAGCCAATATTATGGCTTGGTATAATGGAGAAGATTGGCAACCAGTTTTAGATACTAGTTTATCTGATGCATTATACTGGTGGGAGACAAAAGATTTAACTGAAATCTGGAAAAAAGTTCCATTTGCATTTTTTTCTCCAGAAATGCATTTCTTACGCGTTAAACCATTAATAAGAGCAGTGCAAGAAGGAAATAGGGGATTTTTCATAGATGATGTCAGACGTAATTTTATGCCGGATAAAGATGAAGAAGAGGTTATAGAAGCAACAAGGTTAGCAATAAACAAAGGGATTAATACGTTAAACGATTTGTGTGAACCTGTTTTGCAAGAACATGCTCATTACTTTCACATATCCCGATTAGATCGTTCATTTGATCCGTTTGAAGTTGCAACTCAAGCAAGAGAAGATTGGATACAAGCTAGAAATGGAAAACACAAAGGACATTATGACCATGAAAGACTATTAAGAGCTTACACTTTTGTAAGAAACTGGGGCTTAGGCCACTTTGTGTTATTAATCGACGAATCACCAGAAATTTTCAATTCAGTTCATCATGAATCTCTTGTGAATCAGTGGATATGGAAAAACATAGGATTTGAGAATCCAACTCGGATTTCTAATGATGAGTTTGCATGGAATACAAGAGCAGGAGTAAGAGTATGTGGAACTGAAAGAGAACCATTCAGACACAGAGCAAAAATATATGATGATTGGGGGCGAATAAGGTATGGATCTCTCCTCATGAAAATGTTCTCAAAGGGAGGTTTCATAGAAAGAGTTAGAGATGTTTATGGTGTAGAATTAGTAGTCAGTTCAGAAGAAAATGCACGAGAATTATTATCTTTTTTCAGATATAAAATAAAAAGTACAACAGCATTAGAAAAATACGAAAGAGTTGAAAAAAGATTCCCAAAATTTACGTGCCATAAATTCATATTAAGGGCACCAGTAAGAGTTGATGCAGAAAGAGAAGAACCTACAAAAAGAGAAATAACGATAATAAGACCATTAGAAAAATACATTCGTTTACCAATAGAAGTCCAGATAAGAGTTAGAGAAGAAACGAGACATGATATTTACAAAGAGGATCAGTTTATGCAAGTATTCCCATTATGGTATCCAAGACAGATATATGAACCTTTATTGCCTCAAGATTAAAAATTCCTTTATAATCTTATCATGATTAAATGCAATATCAAATTTGCTTATCTCTTCAATTTTCATCCATTTAAAATCAGAAGATTCTTCATTTATCTTCACACCACCAAAAAATTTAGCAGTAAAATACAACTCCAAAAAATGCCTGTCCGTCTGGTCTTTTATAGGTAATCCATCATTATAAAAAAGAAATTCTATTTCTGAAATATCAAGATTAGTTTCTTCTTTTATCTCATTTTTACATGCATCTTCTGCTTTCTGAAAGGTATTTATTTTTCCGCCAGGTAAACACCATTTTTCATTAGCATATTTAGAATTCTTCCTCTTAAGAAAAAGGATCTCTCCTTTACTATTCCTTAATATTACTCTTACAGCAGCTCTTGGATCCATAAAAAATAAGATAGAACAATATACTTAAAATTATCTAAAAAAATAAAAGAAGAGATTATCTTCTCTTTCTTCTTTTTGTTGCTTTCTTAACAACATGTGCTACTTTTGAAGTAGATCTGTGCTTTGTTTCACAAGCTTCACATTTAATGTTAGCAAATGCCATTAGGATTACTATTAAAGTAACCAATACAGCCTTGACAACATCATTTGCTATAAACCATACAAAGATTATAGCTAACAAAGCTAATACTCCCTTTAACCAACAACTGTGCATAAATACACACCTCCTTTTTTAGCCAAAATAGTCCAATTCTTTTTTTTCTTTTTGATCTGTAGCGATCTTGCTTTTGTCAACGATGTCTTTCAATTTTGTTTCAAATTCTGCAGCTTTTTTAAGTAAAGGCTTATAATCAACATTTAAGCCCAAATAAGAGTCTAATACTTGAATAATCTTGGCAGCAGCTCTTGAATCTGGTAGTGATGAATGTGTTTCTGCAAAAAAGCAGGATAAAGGAACTTCTGCTTTTAAAAGCAAAGCCCCAGAAACACCCATGATAATCCCTTCTTTTAAAGTTTCAGCCTGAACTTTTTCTTTGGTCTGTCTATTGCTATAATAAAAAGCCTTAGGCTCTGAAATAGAAGTTGAACCAATGCCCTCTAAACTTATAATCTTTTTAGCTTTTAATTTCTTGTATAGCTCAATAACTTTCTCGCTCAACTGCCATTCCAATCCCTGAACATTAGTTATAGCATGTAAAAGCACTAAATTTTTCTTCTTGGAATAATAAATGCTAAAAGGCTCAATTAACTGTGAATTGTGCACTGCTGCAATAGGCATGACATCATTGCTTGTTATCTTCCCAATTTTCTTTGCCCCTAAATGCTCTATAAGAAACTCAACTGATATGGTTCCAACAAATCCAAATCCAGGAAAGCCTTCTATTATAGTAACATTCTGAGGCTTCTGATCTAACACCAACTCCATAAACTTTAAGTGTATCCCTCTGTTTATAAGTTTTTTTATATTTATTATGAAACAAACATCTTTAAATATATAGAAATAAAGAAGTAATTATGAAGTTTTCAAAGTACATTTATACAGTAATAGTCTTATTAATCTACATCCCATTAGTATTTATGGGTGCAAATGTTTTCTTCCCAAAATACACAGGTGCAGAAAGCTATTATCAGCCTGAAGAATGCGTCATACCTCAACAATTAGGTTCAATACAAGATCTAAAAACACAAGAATGCTATAAAGAGCAGGAAAAAAATAGGATAGCTTTTGAAAAGGAAAAAAATAATTATAATGTAAGAAAGTATTTGTTTGTTGTCATTTTCAGTTTAATTTCTCTATTGATTATAAGTTTTATAAAAACAGAAGAGGTAATAAAACTAGGAATATTTTCAGGAGCAACAATATCAACTTTCGTCTCAACTTTAATTTATTTTAATACAAAATCTAAAGTAGGATTTGCAGTTTTAGTTTTAATTTTCATTTTAGTTATCTACTATATAAACAAAAACAAGAAAGCATTGTTTGATTAAAATGACATATCTTGAAGTTAACGAAAAGCAATTTAAAAAATTCATAAGTAAAATTGAATCCATGGGATTAAAAAGAGATCTTAAAGATAGATCAACATTTCCTTTAGATTTTAGGGTTTTTTACAAAAAACATATCTTAAACTTTGAATATCTAAAACCTTTTCTTGAATGGAACATTACTGAAAGTAAAAAAAGAACAAAATTCAGTTGAAGAGGAAATCATTAAATTGGTCAAATCTGTAATTAAAAAAGAGGAAAAATGAAAGCGAAAAGTCCAGTATTATTAATAATTGCTATACTACTGTCTCTAACAATAGTCTTTGCTCATGGTCCTAGCGAAGAAGAAGAATCTGGCTTGCAGAAGATATTAGATTGGTCATTAAGTCTTGTTTATATTAACTCAGGTCTGCTTATTATAGTAACAATCTTCTCCATTATAAAATATAAAACACTAACAAACCTGCAGAAGAACATAGCATTTTGGCTTATTATTACAACAGTTGTAATAACAACAATATTTATTGTTGGTTCTACCCTTTATCTTAACGCAGTCTCTCCAACTCGTGGCCCAGTGCATTGGCATGCTGATTTCACTATAGAAGTCTGTGGCAAGAATATCGAGATTGCTGACCCTACAAACATAATAACTAATAGAATTGGTAAATCGGATTTGCATGAGCACAATGATATGCGCATCCATATTGAAGGTACGCCCCCTTCTCTAGAAGCCATAGACCTTAGTTCGTTCTTTGAAGCCCTGGGAGGTACATTTACAGACTCAGGATTTTCAGCTCCAACAACCGGGGGTTTTACAATAGTAAATAATCATGATCTATGTAACAACAAGCCGGGCAAGTTGCTTTTATTTGTAGAAGGCCAAGAAGGCATACAAAGAGTCTGGCGTATAGAACAAAAGATGGGTGAATACATTATAGCAGGATATGCTAAAGTCCCTCCTGGCGACAGGCTAAAGATAATCTTCACAGATGAAGATCCTAATACCATTCTAGCTAAATTACAGGAGGACAAACATGGTAGTTGAAGCTACATTGCCAACAATTGGTGTAGTATTAGTAACAGCATTAATTGACAGCATTAATCCATGTGCTATTGGCGTCCTCATCCTGCTAGTCTCTACCCTGCTGGCAACAAAAAATAAAGATAAGATGCTAAAGATTGGCTTAATCTACATAGCTGCAATCTATATTACATACTTTTTAGCTGGCCTTGGTTTAACAGCATTCCTTGCAAATATCCCTCAAAGCGTAGCAGAGTATATAGCAATAATAGTTGGTACAATAATAATAGTAGCAGGCATTATAGAAATAAAAGACTTCTTCTGGTATGGTCAAGGCTTTTCCTTAATGATTCCAGCTAGAAGAGCTAAGCAAATCCATAATATGATGAAGAAAGTGTCAAATATGTCTGTCCCAGCCGTTATAATACTAGGCATCTTTGTAGCTGCTGTCGAATTGCCTTGCACAGGCGGGCCATATTTAGCAATTACCCTGCTATTATCTCAAAACTTTAGTCTAACAGCAGTATGGCTGCTTTTAATATACAATGTAATCTTCGTAATGCCTCTTGTTGTAATATTACTGATGGTGCTAGCTGGCAAGAATGTAGCAATAATCAAACAATTTAAACAGAATAGTAGGACATATATCAGATTAGTGACAGGCGTAATCCTTATATTACTTGGATGGCTACTAATATTGATAGCTAATGGAACTATTAACGTGGGATAAGCTTTTCACAGAAGCTTAAGCAAAAGAAGAGAGGTATAAGGCCGCAGGTTATAATTAAAATGCATATAATCAAACGCCATAGGAAAAAAGAAAGATTTGATGAGCGTAAGCTATACGCATCCATATACTCAGCAGCATTAACAGCAAGCTATGGGGAGCAGAAAGCTGAGAAGTTAGCTAATGACATCTGTTACATAATCAAGAAAGAAGTGATGAAGAAAACAACCACATCAGACTTCATAAGAAAGCAGGTTGTAAAGCTCTTAAAAAAGAAAGACAAGGATGTTGCTTTCCTGTATGAAACTCATTTAGATTTATCTTAATAGATGAATCTTATTCAAGAATTTATAAAAAGTTCAAAAACATAAAAGCAAGAGACATAGCAAAGAGTTAATTATCTATTAGCAACAATCTCTATAACATCTTTATTTTTTAATTTATGTTCTTTCCCAACAGTTCTTTTAGTTTTGACATCAATTGCTCTGATAAAATTTTTGCCAAAATCAGTATGTAATTTATAAGCAAAGTCTAAAGCAGTGCTTCCATCGAGCATTAAAAAGCAATCCGGTAAAATATTTCCATTTTTATCAGCTAAAGTCTTAACGCCTCCAGGATAAATAGCAATACATTTTAAAACATCAAAAACAACTTTATTCAGAACTTCTTGAACACCAGTATTACCATAAGAATCCAAGAACTTTTTCATAAATTCTAAAGCTTTTTTATGATTTTCACTTAAATCATTATTAACAATTTTAAAATTATTCTCGCCAGGAACATATTCAATAACTTTTTTCTTGGCAGCTTCTCTCAAAGCTAATTCAATTTCAGCGCTGCAAGCAATGATATCATACTTACCTTTCAATATCTCATAATTCTGCGAAGCTCCTTTAACATCTATCTTATTAGCAACTATAACCATCGGTTTGGTTTTCTTCCTTAATTCTCTAGCTAAATTTAATAAATCACTTTCTTTCCAATCACTAGGTCTTAAACTTAAATTCAATTTTTTAAGAACTTCAGCAGTAATAGCTTCATTTACTCTTAATCCAGACAATTGTTTAGCTATTGCTTTTTTCACATCTAAATTCTCTTGAATCACAGTTCTAGAAAATCTTTCCCATCCTTTTTTTATAATTCTCAAATACCATCGGTCTAGTTCATTCTCTAAAAATTTGATGTCATCCTCAGGATCATAACCACTAACTCTATTTCCCTCAGAATCAGTATTCCCAGAAATATCAATTATCTGTATCAAAGCATCCGCTTCATTTAAATCATCTAAAAATTGAGAACCAAGACCTTTACCTTCACTAGCTCCGGGAACCAAACCAGCAACATCTATTAATTCAAAGGGTATAAACCTATAATGATTCAAACAAAAACCAAGTCTAGGATTACATTGCTCATTAAAGAATTTATCAACGCATTCTATTTTAACATAGCCAGTTCCCCTATTAGGTTTAATAGTTACAAAGGGTCTATCCTCTATCTCAACTTCTGCCAAAGTAGCAGCTTTAAAAAAAGTGGATTTACCTTTATTTGGCGCACCTATAATTCCTATTAACATAATATTCAAAGAAAAACTTATTTTAAAAGAGTTTTTATTACAGATTTCTAAAAGAAAAAGCATTTTAAATGCAATTAAAATCAAATTATTAGAAAGGGCCCATAGCTCAGTCTGGTTAGAGCGCTGTAGTCTCTTACTGCGCAAGTCTTATAAGAGCTTCATTGTGACAAGTAAAAAAACAGTGGAGTGCTAAGCCAGCCAGAGATTTGGCTAAAGGTCGGGAGTTCAAATCTCCTTGGGCCCACTTAATGCCCCGTTAGTCTAGCCCGGTCAATTAAATAGCCGATAGGATACAGCCCTTTCAAGGCTGTGACGCGAGTTC
>JACQNJ010000004.1 GCA_016203115.1 Candidatus Woesearchaeota archaeon | reverse complement strand
TAAGAGGGCTTAATACTTATAGCATGCTAAGGCAAACCCTTAGCAGCTAAACGGTTACTAAATTTTGAGCTGTAAAGTTAGCGGCACCTAATTTGATAACAGACATTAAGCCAGTAACTTATATAAACAAAGTGTTGGAAGGAAAGGTCTTTGAGAAGAAAGAAGAGTAATTAGAAATAAAAAAAGAGGTGATAAATTACCAATCACCAAAAGTTCTTCTGAAAAGAAATAATTGCTTTCTTTCTTCCGGGATTTATACTGCCTGTAATATTACTTCCTTTCCAAAATCTTCCAAATCTCCAGTCAGTATTTTCCAAATCTCGAAGTTCTCCTTTTTCTACTTCAGAACCTGCTCCCAAAGAAAATCCTTTTACATCCCTATGCAAAGTAAATTCAGTCCTTGTATAGTCTAAACCACTATCAAAATGTGGAACTAAATCCAAATACCATCTTTTAGAAAGATCTAATGTAGAGTAACCTGAGACACCTGTGAAATTTCCATCATAACCTTCTACTGTTGGTAATGTATGGACTCTTCCAATTTCAATCCTAGGACCAACCCCATAAAACGGTTTCTTAAAATCATCAGAGGAGACTCCAACATATGCCCATGCAGGAATTTCAGTTCTGAATGTCTTTCCTACTTCTGTTATCTGTCTGTCTTGATTTACTCTTGATTCTAATGCATATTGTGGTCCATTATAACCTGCAAATAAAGGTGGTTGTGCTTTAGCTGGAAGACAACTTAAAGCTAAGGCAACTAAAGTTGTTACTATTACTGGTTTTCTCATTTTATTTATTCCCCCATCACCTGCTTAACAGCTTTAAACATATGTCCTTTGGCAACTTTTTTCAATACACTATCAATTTCCTTTCTATCAGAATGAAGTTTAAAATTTTCAAACACTATTTCTCCTTTCATTCTCTCATCTAACCTTGACTCTCTAAGACTAATAGGTTTATAATTATCAGGAATAATGTAATCTTCTCCTATCTTAATTGCTCTAGAAGGGATAATATCAACATGAAATTCACAATCATAGGGTGTATCTTGTCTAGAATCTGTTCCTTGTACATACCTTACTGCCCATAGATGTGGGTGACAACTTATGCCTACATTTCCAAAAGGAGAACCGCTCATTAATGTTAAAGAACCATAATCTCTATCTCTCTTTTGAGCTAGGTTTTCCGCTAAAATCCATTCATCTTCAGATTCAGCATAATCATCTAGTAATCTAAGTGCATCACGAAATTCTGGTCTAACCTCCCCTTTACTCCATGTTCCCTTTCCAAGAGGACTATCTTCAAAAGCCTCCAAAAGTTCTGTTAATTTTGGATCAAATGTATGTGAATATGATGCAAACCCTCTCTTATCAGGAAATTCCCCACTACATAATCTTTTTGCAAATTCATTAGGATCGTAAGTAACAGGAACTTCAACTATACTACCTATGTCTTTTTTAATCTTACAACTATCATAAGGTTTGGTTAAATCAGTATGTAATTCTGCCATTAATTGCTCGAATCCTTCCATTCTTTTTTCTTTATTTTTCATTTTTATCTCCTACACCTCTTAATTGATTACTAATAAGTAGATATTAGAACACATATAAATATTATTTCACCACCTATAGTAAAACAAATAGAAAAATTTAAAAAGAAAAAAATTAACTAAATGTTATGAATACATCAAGTTTAAGGGAAGCTGGACTAACAGAAGGAGAAATTAAAACATACTTAGCTTTATTAGAAATAGGAAGCTCAACCACAGGTCCAATTATAGAAAAAACAGGCATTGCAAGATCTATTATTTACACTATCTTAGAAAAATTAATTCAAAAGGGATTAGTTAGCGTCATAGTAAAAGAAAAAACCAAGTATTTCCAGTCGGCAAATCCCAAAAAGATATTAGATTATTTAGATGAAAGAGAGAAAAAATTTGATAAAAACAAAAAAGAAATAGAAAAATTACTGCCAGAATTATTATCCAAAAAACAAACTAAAAAATCAGAAACAACCATGTACTTTGGATTAAAAGGAATAAGAACTGCTCATGAAAATTTATATTTAAAATTAGGAAAAGATGAAGAATACTGTTTTTTAGGACTACCTGCTTTCCAGCCAGAAGAACAACATATGTACTGGAAAAGAGACCATCAGAGAAGGATAAAAACAGGGATAAAATGCAGACTATTATTCAACAAAGATACTGATCCTAAAGTACTAAAAAATAGAAATTCCTACAAGGGAAGTGAGGCAAGATATATGCCTACAGATATTAAAACCCATGCAACATTTCTAATATACAAAGATACTGTGACGGTTATCCTTCAATATCCTGAAGAAATTGCTATTGAAATAGTTAACCAAAGCATAGCAGATTCATTTAAGGCTTATTTTGAAGAGTTCTGGAAAAGGAGTAAGAAAATAAAAAAGAGGTGATTTACTTCCAAACTAAATTCTCTTTTGTAAAATTATTGGCTACGCCTTTTTATTTCAGCATCAATTCTCTCTTGCTCATTGTAAATAAATTCGTTCACATCTATTCTTGATCTTATGGAATCATACAACCCTCTAATCTGATATTCTTCATAATCCTCGCACCTTAATGGGAATGTTCTTTCTGCAACACCATCAATTAGAGTAAGTTGAAAAACTCTTTTTCCAGATCTAAATCCAAATGCTTCTGAATGACCAATCCAAGTTTCTATCATATCCCTTAACCATATCAAGGAAAAGCAAAAAATTAACCATAAAACGGTTTTTTATTTCTTTTTATTCTTTAAATTCCAATAAATCAGCCATGCATAAACAACAGCCAATAGACCATAATTAATAATCATGAAATTAGGATTGCTCCACTGAATCCCATTAACATAAAATTGCGGAAAAGGATACAAAAAAGGAGTTGGGAAAAAATCTGTAGTATGTGTAGGTATGTCAATTAAAACGTGCAATCCCCATCCAAACATAAACCAATGAATTTTTTTGGTTAATAAATAAACAACTAAAACAATTAAAGCAAAAATAACCAAGCTGTGAGTTAAATTATATAACAAAAATACCAGTCCAGGAATACTAGAAACCTCAGGTCTTCCGAATATAGCATTTCCAGCAATAAAAGATAAAATAAAATGGGGTCCAAAACTAATCAAGTCAGGCAGTATTCCAAACAAACTAGCCATCCATCTTTCTTTTCTTTTAAAGAATATAGCAAAAGTCCATAGGAAATGTGCTAAAATGTCCATAACTTTAAAGAATTCCCGCAGCTTAAAAATGTTCTTATACTAATCTTCTATAAACGGTTTTTTTCTTTTCTTAAAGGCTTACTTAAACACCTCACCAGTTTCCATGCTCCAAAACAATAAGTCCAGTTCATCCATGGAAATTCCAATTTTTTCTGAAAAGTTTTTGAATTTTTCTTCAATTTCAAAATAAATTTTAGGAGTCAAAATTTTAGGAACTTCCTTGATTACACTTGATTTAAATAAATTCTTCAAAATATGCCTATCTAAAATTGCTAAATTTTTATGGCCTATATTCCTGAGAAAATGCGCGCTTTCCTTATAACCATACCCTTTCACGTTCTTAACAAGCCACTCTCTTAATTCAAAAGAATCTTTAGAGTTTTTTATTTTGTTTTCAATTTCTTCAAATTTAGCTTTAGCCTCGATTAAATATTTTCCCTTGTTGTTTTGAAATCTTATTTCTCCAAGTAAATAAGGAATAGGATCAATAGTTTTGTTTTTAAAGTTTAATTTTTTTAAAGCCTTAATAGCTCTGTCAGCCCCTCTTGCAGTGCTTTGAGGAGTTAAGATACAAAAACACATTTCATAAAACCAGTCTTCTTCTTTAATATTTTTAAAATCATTTAATCTAGAGTTTATAATCTCTTTTTTTTTGTTATACTCACTCATTAATTCATTAACATCCATAAAAAAATCTCAGTAACTAAATTTATATTCTTTTCTAGGGTAATTATTCTCCCCCTTTATCTTTCCAGTCCTCTGGAATGTTTTTCTCATCAAATCCATTTTCTGAACCTTCTCTATGCTCTTCATCATTTCCTAGGATAACTTGGAAGAAATTCCTTACAAAAAACTTTGCATCGCCTTCTGCAGAGCTTGGACTTGCCTGTGCAGAATTCAGCAGATTCATGAACATGAAAAACATTCTTGCACCATCTATTACATTCTTAATAGTGCCTGTTCTTGGCCTTTTATCCCATGGAGGGCTTTCAAGTTCTATTCTACCGCTTTCTTCATACTCAATAATATCAAGGAGCTTATTAACATCAAACTCAATTCTGACATCTTCGGCTGGAATTTCAGAAGGCAGCATTGGCTCGAAATATATAAGCTCTTCTTCATTCAACCTCATATAAATGTTAATAACAACCTCTCCAGTATCAAAGTCTTTGAATTGAACAACCAAATTTTCCCCATACTTCTCATTAAATTCTCTTATATTTTCTATAAAATCGCTATTTTCCATAAGTCTTATCTTCTCTTCTTCTGTAAGCGTATTCCTTCTTTCTTGACCCTCAGAACCCGGAAGTTCATGCCTTTCCATTGCCCTTCTCATTTCAGCTTTGAAAAATTCTTTTGAAGGGAAGAGCCACGTTTTCATATAAGGTGATATAATTTGGACTTCCTTGCCGTTTTTATTTGTTGTTTTAATTTCCTCCCAGAATTCTACACTGCCATACTCTGTATCATACTTGAAGTTTATTAACTCATGCTCTGGAAGGGTGTATTCTCTAAGACATTGCGACCTCTCTACTAATTGCCTTGATATGTCAACATCCCTCCAATAAAGTTCAAATATTCCTGAGATATGCTTTTCCCAGTCTGTTGCTGAATTGGCAACGTATTTTTCAAAGAACCAATATGCAAATTTTTCATTCATGGACTTTTCTAATTCTTTTCTTTGTTTCATGAGGTTTTCTAAGTCATTTTTGCACCAGTCTGATTCTCCACGCGAATGGTACTTATTCTTTATCAAGTGGAAGTCATCAAAATTATCCCCCCAGCCACCGAACCAGATAAACCCTTCTTTTTTACCTTGAGCTGTTCTGCAGGATCCTCCAACAGTAAATACGAATTTTTCCTCCTTGTGTTCTTTTCTTTCCGGCTCTACCCAAGTTTCTTCTCCTTCCATGCACTTGTCAAAACATGTGTTTTTGCAAGCTTCCACATTACTCTCAGACTCACATTTGCTTTCACATCTAACTTTGACTTCATCAATATTACATTCTAATTCATTGCCGCATTCTTCCCAGATGCATTCTTCGGCACAAGGCCTGAGTTCCCTGTCATAGCATTCTCTTCCGCATCTGTCATTACAATCTTTTTCTCTTCTAAGGAGGTCTTCTTCATTACGCCTGTTTTGCTCATTTCTCCTATCCTCTTCATCTCTTCTCTGCTCATCAAATTCATCTCTTGACCTTTCTTCCTCAATAGGTTGAGGCTGTTGCTCATCAGATCCAAGCTGTGGTTCCGGCTGTTGCTCTCCAGGCTGTGTTTCTGGCTGCTCACCTAAATTCTCTTCTTGATTTTCCCCTGCTGGAGCATCATTGCTGACTGGAGTTTCTGCTCCAGGAGCAGTTTCTGTTTCAGGCGGAGCAATTTCATCAACTACAAAACCAGTAAATTTCGCTAATGTCTTAAAGAAAGATAATGTAATCCCTCCTGTTATTATTCCTGGTTGTTCAGAAGGTTGCTCTTGAACTTCTTCTACTTCTCCAATTTCCTCTATTTCTTCTTGTTGTATAGGCTCTTCTACTTGCTCCTCTTGTTTATCTTCATCTTTTAATTTCTGTTCTTCAGGCTCTGGTATTTCTTGTTCTTCCGTTTCCCCATCACCAATAGATTCTGGAAGGGTAACACATTCTCCATTGCTGCATACATCATTATCATTCCCGCAATCGCTTTTTACAACGCATTCTTCCTTCCTGGTCTCTTCTTTTTCTTCTTCTTCTTCTATTTCTTTTTCAGCAACCTCACATTGAATGCCTGTTCCAATCCATAAGCCTTCAATGCACTTCTCTGTTACTAATCTGTCACCAGACTCACAGTTCTGTATCTTTTCTTCTCCATCAATACATTCTATCTCTTTGCATTCTGTCAGCTCTGTAACTTGGCAACTTCCTTCTATGCACGACACACTCCCACATAAAGGATCTGTGCAATCATCATCAGTGTTGCAAGATTCCCTTTCAGCTAGGCATACTGGCTCTAATGGGCATCCTTTTTCATCCTCGCCAGAGAACATTACATTACCTATACATTCTAAAGGTTTGTACTCAAAGCATGTTGCGCAGTCTCCCGCACAGGTTTCCTGCTCATTTTCCTCACAAATATGGTTCCCGCAAACAATAGCTTTTTCTTTGGCAATCTCTTCTTTTGCCTGGCAAGATCCAGCAATGCAGTATAGCTCTACTTGCTTTTCTACTGTTGTATTGTCCTCTTTTGATGTTATTATATCATACCCGCAGATTTTTCCTCCACACTGCGAGTCTGAGCAGTCAATTTGATCATTATTATTATCATCAATATTATTGCTGCAGATTTCCTCGCCAAATTCCTTGAACTGCTCAACAATTCTTTTTTCCCATTCTTCTTCTTGATAATAAAATTCCTTTTTCTCATAATTTGAGAATAAGCTTGAATAAAATTCCTTCCTGCTCTGATAGTTTGCATTTCTCAGCTCTCTTTCTGCTAATCTTCTTTCTTGCTCTTTTTTAATCCAGCAATAGTCTCTGCTACACTGCTCTCTTTCCTCCTGTGTCATAGAGTCCCAGTCTACTTTATACTTGCTTTCAATTTCCTTCCAAACATTATTTGCGTTCTCATTCCATGCTTCTGTAAGGACTCTGAGTTCCTGCATAGTATCTAGAGCAGATTTATACTCTCCTTCAGCTA
Source organism: Candidatus Woesearchaeota archaeon (assembly GCA_016203115.1). Taxonomy (GTDB): domain Archaea; phylum Nanobdellota; class Nanobdellia; order SCGC-AAA011-G17; family GW2011-AR20; genus JACQNJ01. The sequence continues at coordinate 15,232 of JACQNJ010000004.1, read as the reverse complement.
ACTGGCTTTTTGTTTTCTCTACTAAAGCTGTTGTTTCTCTTTTGAAATCCTCATGTGACAAGCTTTCATATTTCCTCTTTGAGCCAGGATCATAATCTATATTCTCATCTGGGCGCTCAAAATTGCCTCTGCCTTCAAACCACATATTAAGATTTATCCATGCCCATTCGCATTCATCGCACATTTCTAATCTAATCTTAGATTCAAAATTATCTCCCTCATAAAAGACAATTTCTTGTGCAAACATGTTCTTATCATCTCTTTTATTTTCACTTCCAAAGAGATTGTTCATTACTTCCTCACACTTTCCTGGATTTTGGCTGAAATAGGAGTTGAATAGCTTTTCTGCATTAGTGCTTTCTTTAGCGAGATTTTCCAGATTTTCCCCACTTAGATTCTCTTTATAGGCTTCAGCTATAGATTTTATTTCTTCAATTTTATTTTCTATGTCTATTTGCTCTTCTGGTTTTTTGAATACTATGTCCAGATGCAAACGGTAAATAATTAGGTCTTCCCCATTTTTTGAAATAACATTAGGCCATGCATTAAGCCAAATCTGAATTTTCTTTCCATCAAATATGATTTTCCTCCATGCTGGAACCTCTTCGTCTAATCTTTTTTCTCTTTCTTCTCCTTCAACCCAAACCCATTTTGTTGATTCTGTTGGCTTCCCTAAGGCAGATTCCAGCTGCTCTATTTTCAGAACTGGATCATGATCTTGTGAAATTGCTCCCATCTCCTCTGCCATATCCTTGCTTAATGAAGAAATATAAACTATTAATTGCGCATAATTAATGTTTCCTACCTCATATTGCTCAGCATGATAGGTTACTTTTTTAATCGGAGCGTCAATAGATTGGGCAAATGCTATAGGTATAAAGATTAATATTGTTAAGAATAGAATAAACGCCTCTTTTTTCATTGTTTGAATAATATTTATTTAGTATAAAAATATAGTGGAAATTAATGTAAAGTCAATGAATATAAAAAAGGTTATTTACTCTTGTGCAACTTCCCTTACGCGCAGAATATTCTCATATTTGGATAAGATAGGGATTCTCCAGCCATAGGTGCCAAGGTCATATGTTCGTCCTACTCTTATTTGTCCATAAACATCTGAAGAGTTAAATTTCAACTCTATCCATGAATCTGTATTTTCAAAAACTCTTATCCTTCCATTAGGTAATTTTGTAAATACTAGATATTTACTTGAGATTTCATCTTCTGACCCCTTTACAACTCTTTCTTTATCTGTTACTTTTGCCCTATAAACTTCTCTGTCTAAATGTGGAGCTACAGAACATGTTCCCAAAAGAGCAACTAAACCAAATCCAGCAACTAATTTCCCTATTGACATTTTAAAGCCCCATTCTTAAAAAGATTATTGTATCTCCTTAATCCATTTCCATAATCATCCATAAATAATCCCATGTAATTGATCAGGTTAAAAAGATTTATAAGCTTAACTATTAGTTACTACTTAAAATAAGTAAAAAAACAAAAATGTACTAATTCTAATTAAGAAAATTAAGCTTTCTTCTGATGCTTCATCAGTTTCTTCTTCAAAAAAGAAGGCTTCTTATTATAGCTAAGAAAATCAATTAAGAGAAGAAACCCTAACTAAATTCCATTTAATCTTAAAAAAGGATCATACAATTTAATCTTCTCTATCATTAAGTCCATTATACCTTCTAAGATTTTTCTCCTTCTCCTGTATAATCCTACACTGTATTTTATCCAATGCCTGATTTAATGTAGGTACAATGCCGTATTCACTTCCAGTAGCTGCAATATTTTTGTCTGCATTAAAATAATTTGCCCTGCAATGAAACAAAGGCACTTGTCTTGTTTTTTCTTTTTTCTGCATCAAGCGAACTCTTAACTTACCACCTTCCATAACCTTAGCATGCCTCATTGCCAGGTTATAGGCAGTTTCATAAATTTGCCCTCTATCTACTCCTGTAAGTCTTTTAAGTCTGCCAGCAAATTGGACAGACAAGTCTAAGTTCATATTATTCACCCCCCCAATGCACTTGATAGTAATTAAAGAATCAATACAGAGCATCTCAGTTATACCTAACAGATGTTAATGCAAACTTATACTTAAATGTAACATATATACAACATATACAAGATATATAAGTTTAAGAAAAAGTATTATTTTTTTCTCAAAAATAGGGAAATATTAGGCAAAGTATGAGAGTAATATCTCAGGGTTATGCAGTATGAAACTCAACTACATCATTATCTTCTAATCCATGATCCAATCCAAAGGTTTGTGCTTTAAACTTAGCGCTATTTCCCCACACCTTAGCATATTTAAATTTCCTAATAAAGTCTTTGTGGATATACTCTGCTAAATCCCTGACAGTAGCTCCTTTTTTTAGGGCGATAGGAGGGTAATCTGCTTTCTTCCCAGGCTGTTTAGTAAAAACTTTAATCAAGCCTAAAGAATCCCAGATTTTGTCTTTAATCTTCTCGGCATTATCTCCTTTCTTGATAATTAAAGTTTTATTGTGAATGTCATTTTTCTCCAATTCTCCTTTTAACAACCTTAAATCATCTTTTTTTTCAATTAACAGCACAATCATTTCAGACATTCTTAGTATAGACAAATAAGTAGGTCCTTTCTCAGTTTTTTCAAAGTTTTCTACAATAGCAGGAATCTCAACAATCTGCAGTCTTATCCCTTTATAGTTTAAAATTCCAATTTCAGGCTTTAAAGTTGTAAAAGGATAATCTGCTATCAAAGGGTTGGCATTTGTCAATTGTTTTAATAAAGTGGATTTGCCTGAGTTTGGAGCGCCAATCAAAGTAATAGTAGCGCTCCCCTCTTTTTTTAAGGACAAAGAAGCCCTGGATCCTTTCTTAGAGCTTTTTTCTTTTTTTGTTAATTCTTTATATTTGGCTATTTTTTGTTTTATCTGCTGTTGTAATCCCTCGCTTGATTTGTGCCTTGGAACAGTAGCCCACATCTTCTGTAGAGCTTGTAGTTTTTCAGCAGGTGTTGAAGCAGCTCTAAAGTCATCTTCAGCCAGTTGGTATTCTATTCCAGGATTAACAGTCATAATATAAGAAGCTTATTTCAATTTTTAAATGTTATGAGATATAAAAACAATAAGAAAAAAACAGATCAGTATTTCCTTATATCCTTCATCATGGAATAATATTTTCTTTTCTCAGCTTGTTGAAGCAGATAATCTCCCTCAGCTCTTCTCATTTTTCCTTTTCTGGCAACCAACCGCCCATTAGCAGAATAAAGATTATGCTCTAACCTATACCCAGTTACAATGCTTCTCCCCCCTATACTGTTTGAAAAGCTGAGGGAATTAATTCTTTTCAAAGGTAATTCTTCCAACTCAACCAATTCAATATCCTCTAACCTAAACCTTCCAATTGTATCACCCGGGAAGTTTCTATTCATGAAAGTATCCCTAAGATTAATAGCATCAGCCTATAATCTTCCCTCTCTTAAATAATCAAGGATTCTTCCACTAACACTATTACCTCCAAAATCCATTATCATAAACCCCCCATTACTATCTCTAACATATAAATCATAAACAAGAGTAGTAGAATTAGTAATAAGGCTGTTTCTAACACGAATAGACTCTAATTGTCCAAACCCACTAAACATAGCAGTATTAAATAAGAAAAATATTAAAAGTGTATGGTTATAAGCATCTATTGACACAAATGAAATGCCAGTTAATACTTAAAAAATTTGATTTGGATCTTGACAAATTAAAGAAAAAGCTAGACCATTTTCAAATATCAACAGATAAGATAGCAAACAGGCTTCAAATTTCAGGCAATATAGACTTAGGAGAGCTTCAAAAAGTAAGCGAAATAGACAGGGTTTTAGTGGAAGAGAAGGAAGCTTCTCAATTTAAGCTTGAAGATTTAAGAAAGGATATGTCTAAACTGGGGAAAAACAAGTTCCATTTGCAGATAAAAACATACAATAGTGTGAAAATTCCTCCTGGCTCATTAAAGAAAAAGCTATATCCTATAATAAAAGAAAATGAAAACTCAAAAAATAAGATTATTCTAGAATTGTTTAAAGAAAAAGAAAAAACATTTTACAGAATTTTCTCGTATCAGGAAAAAGGAATGCAGGATAAATCAAAATACAGTAATATAACGGTTTTAATAGAAAACCCAAGGTTAGTGGAAGAAATCAGCGATTTCCTAAGGTTATGCTTAATCTTTAACTTAAAATTTAAAGTGATTCACAGTAATAAAAACGAATTTGAAAGAATGTTAAACAAGGCAAAATCAATGACAAAAGGAAAGCTTTCAGATTTCAAAGTCGAAGTAGTAAAAGATTTAAGTAAAACAGATGGAATAAAAATAGGATTCTCTAAGCATGCTCAAAAAGATGAAAAAGAGTTTATAGAATTTTTAAAAAATAACAATAAAAATTTACTATTTATTTTTGGAAATGACACTTTTGGATTGACACAGCAAGCAAGAGATAAATTAGATTATTCTTTTAGCCTAACCCCTGATAAAGTAAAGCCATTAAAGGCAAATCAAGCTTTAGCATATATTCTCGGGATTTACACATCATTAAGATAATCTTTTAAATATAAAAAACAGTAAATTCCTATGTCAGTATTTTCAACATTGCAAAGTATTTTAATTAATGGAATAGTCGCAGTATTAATAATTTTCTTGGGTTTAATTTTCGGAAGATTCCTAGGAAATTTAACAAAAAGAGTTCTAAAGGAATTAGAGGTAAATCGTTTATTGAAAAAACATATTTTCTTAGAGCTGAAAGCAGAAAACGTGCTTGGAGAAGTGGTAAAATACGCTTCTTATATAACCGCAGTAGTAATAGCGTTAAACAAAATAGGGGTAACAGGCATAGTCCTTTACATAATCTTATCCCTAGGAGTAGTTATAACAGTAGGAATTGTTTTGTTTGATGTAAGAGACTTCTCTCACAACCTAATTGTAGGGTTATTCTCAAAAAAGAGAAAAAACCTGAAAAAAGACCAAGAGATAAACATAAGCAATGTAAAAGGAAATATCATAAGTGTAGGTATTACAGAAATAAGGGTAAAAACCAAAAATGATGACATAATTATAATCCCTAGTTCCCTAATAATAAAAGAATTTAAATAACTTTAGTCACTAGAAAAAATTTATGAAAGTAATGAACGAAATAATCCCTTCTTGGTGGGAGCGTTTTGTAGCTAATAGAAGAGTAAGAAGTGTCATAAACTATCTGAACAAAGAGCTGTCTCCAGAACTGGATGTGGAATTAGGGGGAAGTTTCGCCAAAAATACGTGGCTTTCAGGAGACCATGATATTGACGTTTTTATAAAATTCCCTTATGACAAGTATAAAGAGAAAGATATTTCCGGTGAATTGTATTCTAATTTTAACAAGGTAACAGTTGTTCATGGCTCAAGAGATTATTTCCAGTTAAGAAGAGGAAACTACACTTTTGAGTTAATCCCTGTTTTAGCTGTTGATGATCCTAAAAAAGCAGTAAATGTTACAGATATGAGTCCTTTCCACACAGTCTGGATCAAAAAGAATCTAAAAAATCCTGATCAGGTAAGATTATTAAAAAAATTCTTGAAGGCTAATGGCTTGTATGGAGCAGAATCTTTTATCAAAGGTTTCTCAGGGTACACAGCAGAATTGTTAATCACAAAGTATCATTTCTTTTTCGATTTAATGAAAGATGCTGCAAACTGGCCTGAAAGAAAATATATTGACATGGAAGGCCATTACACCGGAGCTCTAGAAGCCATGAAATCTCTAAATAAAGACCGCTTAAGCTCTTTAATCTTAGTTGATCCTGTGAATCCTGAAAGAAACGCAGCCGCAGCATTGTCAAAAGAAAAGTATCAAAAATTTATAGATACATCAAAAGCTTTTATAAGAAACCCAAGTGATAGTTTTTTTAAATGGAGATCAATAAACCTCAGTATCCTGAATGAAAAGAAGCAGGACAATAGCTTAATCTACATTGAAGGCATACCTGTTGAGGGTAAGAGAGATGTTGTTGGCGCCAAATTGCTAAAAACAAATGAGTTCTTGGCAAGAGAGATAGGAAGTGCTGGTTTTAACATTGTTGATTATAACTGGGAATTCGGAGACAAAGTTCTGTTATGGTATATCATCGACAGCAGTCCTTTAAGTGACACAGTAAAAAAATACGGCCCCCCAATAAAAGACAAGACTAACTTAAAAAAATTCATGGAAAGGTGGGAAGCATTTGAAGTAAGAGAAGAAAACGGAAGATCTTATGTTGTAGTTCCAAGAGAAATAAAAACAGTTAAAGAACTCGTTGAACAATTAGTAGATGAAGAACACGCAAAATATTTTAAAACATTTTCAGTGAGGTATACTTAAAAATGAATAAAGAAAGATACGGTATTTTATTAACAATTTCAAGTGAAAGTGATTTCAGTCCAGAGTTACTGAAGAAGGGAGATGAACCCGTTAGTTTTTCTTCTGTTGAAGAAGCTGTACAATTCGCAGAAGAAGATTCAAGAAAACCACGTCTAATCAAAGATTGGGTTTACGATATTGTGTGTCTTTATAATGGCAGAACAGGGGGTAGACCTATTGAAAGTTATCATTCTGTTCCAAGATTTGAACGAATTGCTCCAACACGATAAGTCATTATTGGTTCTTTTTCTCTAAAACAAATTAAACAGCACAAAAACAATCATTCCCAAAGAGCTCAAAAATCCCAGTAAAGCAATAATAGAAAATTTACCAATGTTTGCAGGGCATACAAATTTCCTTTTTTGATTTTTGCATTTATACCTTAATATTATCAGGCTTAAATTAACAGCAGCAAATGTAATAAATAAAAACAGATTAGTCAAATTAGCAACAATCTCAATATCCCCAACAAAAGAAAAAGCAATAGTCAACAAAGCAATAACAAGAATAGCAGCCCAGGGTGTTCTTGTCCTTTCGTGAATTAAAGCTAAAAATTTAGGTAAACCTTTCTCCTTAGCCATTCCATAAACTAATCTTGAAGTTGTAACTAAAGTAATTAATACAGTATTAGATGTTGAAAACAAAGCAATTATTCCCAGTAAAATAAAAGCATATCCACCAAAAGCAGTAGCTGCAACCGTAGCTAAAGGTGCCTTGCTTGTGCTTAACTCTTCCCATCCCAAGATGCTTACAGCAGATAAGGCAACCAGCACATAGAGTACAGTAGTGATTATTATAGCATAAACTAAAGCTCTTGGCACAACCTTATCAGCATTTTTAGTTTCTTCTTTTAATTTCACAATGCTCTCAAATCCCATATAAGCAAAAAATACCAAGGCAGCTGAGCTAAAAACACCAGGAAGTCCATTAGGCATCTCTAAATAATTAACACTTCCAATATGTTTCAATCCCAAAAAAATTATAATTAACACACCAGCAACTTCAATAAGTGTAGACACAGTATTAAACCAGCTCGTTTCTTTTATACCTATAAAATTAATCAAAGTCATTAAAATTATTAGCCCAATTGCAACAATCAACAAAGGCATTGGCACTAGTTGGGTAAAATATCCTGCAAATCCCAGAGCGACAGTAGCAGCGCTGATAAATCCTGCTATTATAATACTCATCCCAATAAGAAAAGCAAATTTTTTATTGAATCCAGTCTTAACATAATCATATTCTCCTGCATCTCCTTTGAACATGGAAGTCAATTCAGCATAGCTTAACCCTGTAAACAAGGCAATAAAAGCAGATATCAAAAAAGCCAGCCATGTAGCATTTCCAGAACTTGAAGCAGCAACACCTAAAAGTGTGTAAATTCCTGCTCCAATAATAATACCAATACCTGCTAAAGTAACCTGAAAGATTCCTAGCTCTTTTTTTAATTCTATTTTTTTCTTAACCATTTTAATTTAAAATAGGATACTTTTTAACTAACTTCAACTTTGCCCACTGTTTTCCATAGCCATAAACATCTCCAACCTTCAATTTGTAGAGAACAATCAAAACCAAGATATAAATAACATGCTCGTCTATTAGGGGATTATTCTGAAGAGGCAGTTCTGCTAACCACATAAGAAATAATAATAAAGAACCAAAATAAGTAACCAATTTTATTCCTACCCCAAAGATTAAAGCTAACCCAATTAACAATAGTCCAAGCATAAACAGCCAATCAACAAGAATACTTTCAGCTAAGATTTTAAAAAAAGAGCTAAAAAATCCACTAGTATTAGACAAAAATCCAAAAGTTGGAGAGTTCCCAAATATCCATGCCTTGTCTCTAGCAGTTGCAAATCCTAATCCTAACAATTTGTCAAAAAAAGCCCAAAGAAATATCCAGCCAAGAAATATTCTTAAAGTTCCAAGATACACCTCTTTTTTCATAAGTAAAAACTTATTCTTCTTGTTTAAATACCTATCTTTTAACAATCGTTATCTTGCATCAACACCAACAGCTTCTTCTATGTTCTTAAATCCATCTCTCTCCAATAGTTCAACTAATTCTTTGTTTATTTTTTTTACAATGCTAGGCCCCTCATATATCATTCCTGTTATTAATTGAAGCAAACTAGCGCCATTTCTTATCTTCCTATATGCATCTCCTGCATTAAAAATTCCCCCAACCCCTATTATAACAAACTTCCCTTTTGTTTTTTTGTAAATGTAGCTAATTAAATCATCAGTTTTTTCTTTTAAGCAGAAACCGCTAATCCCCCCTTCTAAAGAGTCTAAATTTTTAGTTTTTAAAAAACTTCTATCGTGAGTTAAATTTGCAACAACGAACCCAGATACAGAATATCTTTTGCTTAGCTTTAAAACCTCACTTAACTTCTTCTTGTCAATATCAGGAGAAATTTTCAAAAACACAGGTTTTTCCATTTTAAGCTTAGAAAGAAGTTTTTCCAATAACCTAGGATCTTCAAAGCTCCTTCCATCTCCAGAATTAGGGCAGCTGATATTAATAGTGATATAATCTCCAATATTTTCCATGATTTCATAAGATTTCCAATAATCATCAACAGATTTGTTTCCTTTTATATTTTTATCATTTGTTTTGGCAATATTGATGCCTATAGGAATTCCGAATTTTTTATTGGCTAACCTTTGATGAACAGTTTCTACCCCATCATTACATAAACCATAATTAACAACTAGAACCTTATCTTTAATCAACCTAAAAAGCCTTGGCTTGAGGTTCCCTTCACAAGGCAAAGCTGTAACGCTCCCTATTTCTTCAAATCCAAACCCAATGCTCGGAATAATATCAAATAAAACTCCATTTTTGTCAAAGCCGGCAGCCAAACCAATAGGATTCCTAAAATGAATTCCACAAACATTAACTTCTAATTTATCATTTCTGTAATCATAAAAAAGAGCCAAAAACTTTCTAAAAAAAGCAAATTTCCCAAAAAAAGAGCCAAGTTTCAAGGCTTTGTTATGCACTTTCTCAGGATCAACCTGAAAAAGGATAGGTCTTATAATTGTTTTATACATGGAGTAAAAAAAGCATATCTAAAGTTATAAAGGTTCTTAAATAGAATTTTAAAAACAAAAATCTTTATATAATACCCAGCTATAACTAAACTCCATGCAAGATAAAAGAAAAGACAGTGCTCATTTTGTAAAATTTATGTTAGAAAAAGCCAGTAAAACAGAAAATGTCAAGGCAAATACAAGCTCAAGTGCGGATATTGAAAAGGTAGTAGATATTACAAAGAAGATTATGGACAAGACAAGCATCTCAAGAGATGCCAGAATCCGTAAGGTTTAAATATCATCTAATTTTCTATTTTTCTATGAAAACTGCAAGAGTTGATTATATTCATTAAGAGTAAACTTTTTCTTAGTTATTTTTATGCAAATGTTTTAAATACCCAAAATAATCAAATAAGTACATCATGGCGAATGTGGTCTAGTGGTATGACACAAGCCTGTGGTTTACTAAAAGCAGATAGCTTGAGATGGGAGTTCGATTCTCCCCTTTCGCCCATTACAATAACGAGGTCAAAATGGACAGAGTAAAAGGCACAAGGGATTTTTATCCTGAAGACATGGAAGTAGAAAACTATATTTTTTCTACATGGAAAAAAGTTGCAGAAAGTTTTGGCTATAAAGAAGTAGAAGGTCCTATATTGGAGAGTGAAGAAATTTACAGAAAATCTGGTGAAGAAATTCCTCAGCAAACATATTCCTTAATAGATAAATCAGGAAGAAAATTAGTTTTAAGGCCAGAATTAACTCCAACTTTAGCAAGAATGATTCAGCAAAGAAAAGACTTGCCTAAGCCTATTAAATGGTTTTCAATTCCAAGATGCTTTCGCTATGAAGCTCCCCAGTTAGGCAGGTCAAGAGAATTTTTCCAGTTTAATATTGACAATTTGGGCAGTGAAAGCATGCTGGCAGATGCAGAGATAATCTTAACATCTATAGAGATTATGAAAAAATTTAAGCTTACAAATAAAGATTTTTACATAAGGATAAGCAATAAAAAAGTGGCAGAATCTTTCTTAATATCCTTAGGCATAAAAAATATAAAAGAAGTATCAAGGTTGATAGATAAAAAAGAGAAGTTATCTCAGGAAAACTTCTTTTTGAGCTTGAGAAATTGCGGCTTGGAAAAAGAGCAGATTACAAGTCTCTACAAATTCCTGGCAGTAAAGGACCTCGAATCATTAAAAGAGTATTGCCAAACTGATTTTGGAAAAAAAGGTATTGAAGAATTAGCCTCCCTTTTTGGATATCTAAACAAATTCAATGTTAGAAAATACTGCAAATTAGATTTATCAATAATGCGCGGTTTTGATTATTACACCAGTACAATTTTTGAAGTCTTTGATGCAAACGGAACTTACAGAGCAATAGCTGGAGGAGGCCGTTATGATAACTTAGCAGGAATTCCAGGTATTGGTTATGGGATGGGAGATGTTATTCTTGAACTGTTCCTAAAAGAAAAAAATAAGTTAAAAATAAAAAGCTCTGAAAAAAAAGTTTACATAGTTTACATAGGAGATAAATCATTAATTCAGTCGATTAAAGTAGCTGAGAAGCTGAGAGAATTTACTTCAGTAGAGCTTGATGTCATGAATAAAAGCTTAAGCAAGCAGTTAGCTTATGCTGATCAGATAAAAGCAGATTATGTTATATTAATAGGAACTGATGAACTAAAAAAGAAAAAGCTCAGATTAAAAGACATGAAAACAGGAAAGGAAAGACTATTGTCTTTAGAGCAAGTTTGCAAATCTTTATCCAAGAAGACTTCTTCAAAAGCTATTTAAAACTTATCTGATAAGAAAGGTTATGGTAGCAAGAAAAACTCTGCTGAATATTTATGCAGAAAGACTATTGATGTTTTTAGCAGAACGCCATATTGACTCCTTAGGAACCATAGAAAGACTCATAGGAGAAGAATTTCCTTTTGGCTCACCATTGGAAAGAATCCAGATAGGCAAAGGCCTAACTTTTTGGGGAAGACCTTGTTGCAGAATTACATATATAGTTAATGGCGAAGGTGTGCCTATAGAGATTGTCTTTAGACCAGAATTAGGGTATTCGCATATAATTGTTAAAACAGCAGTAAGCTTAGGAGGTTATATGCCATTAGCAACAGATCTTCACGGCAATAGAATACAATCAAAAATTTTGCCTACACTAGACTTAGAAGTGTTAAAAAGGGAGATAGAGAGATTAAGAGATTATTAATTTTTCTTAAAAGGTAAGAAAATATAGCTTATTAACCATAAAATAACTGCCAATACAATAAAGATGATAGAAACTTCATCTCCCCTAAAGCGATTATTAACTAAATTAACAATACCAATTAATAGTAAGAATATAGCAAAACCTCGGGCAACATAGCCTCTAATCTTCCAGTCTTCTCTCATAAGCCTTTCTCTCCAATCATTCTTCCTTTTCATCATTCATCTCCACAAAAATATCGCCAAAATGCTCTTCCTGAAATAAATTAATTCTTCCGCTATTATCCAAGTGCAATAAAGGCAATAATGTTAAAATTTTATCTTCCTTCCTTCCGCTTTCCAAAAGGGTATTAAAAGTTAACTTTCCTTCTTTGTTAAACTTAAAATGCCCGACAATTTTTGAATAAACTTTCTTAATAAGCTCAGTTATGTCTATGTTAAGTGTTGGTATCTTGATCTCGCTATAGGACTCATATTCATGTCTTTTAACTTTTCGTTGATTGACCTCTAAAGCTTTATGCAATGCATTAATCAAATCAGATAGATTGACTTTCCTTTTTCTCGCCTGCGGGGTTTTAATTGTTAAGATAGGTCTCTCAATTTCTTTATTAGGTTCAGGAGCTTGTAAGTAAGCTTCAATTTCCATTGGATCAAGTTCAGCAGGAGGATACAGTAGGTTATCAAATTCAACTAAGTCTTCATTCATCAGCTTATCAGATTTTATCCTTAAAAGCAAAGCGCTTGCTAAAATCATTTTTCCAGAAACAAAGAAGTTAAATTTCTGCAACTCTTTTATAGATTCTAAGTATTTTTTAGATAGCAAAGAAACATCAATGTCCCAAGGATCCATCTGCTCACTTTTAATTAAGTCAAGTAACAAACTTTGCCAGGTTATCTCATCCTTATTGACAATTAAATTGTATAAATCATCCAGCATAGTATAAATTGGTTCATAGAGTATTTAAATTTTCCTTTTGTCTTTCCGCAGAAAGACCGAGCCAAAATACAACAGTTTTTGCGAAGCAAAAATTGGTGAAGAGTTAAAGTGATCCACACTATTTTTTCTTCTTGGACCAACAAATTAAAAATAAAATTCCTATAAGAAACGCAATTCCAGCAATTTGTACAACCCAAAACAGCACATACCATTCAAACGGATTCCTAATTAGCCGGACAGTATACAATAGTCCAGCTAGAATAAAAACAATTCCTCCAACTATTTCGTATTTCCATGATATCCACAAGAGAAGAGACAGTATAAACACAGGTATATTATGCATTAACAAACCAATGGCTATTTGCCATACAGTCAATCCAGATTCAAAAACATCTAATGAAAGCATCGCGAGAAACAATAAGAAAACTATTGATAAAATTCTTGGAGTCCAATATATAAATTTTTTACTCTTTTTCTCCATATTAAAACATCTGGATATTTGCACACATAAACTCTGTTATTTTGACAAATAGTAGTGAACCATCTGAGTAATTTTGCATATAATATCAGCGTAGCATTTTAAAGGCATATAACACAAGGGGTATTTTTATTTATCAAGAATTATGATTGCTCTTTTCATGGCCACAAATCCATAAGCCCATAAAACTGGAAGCCATAATGGCATCAATCCAAAAAGGCTATTTCTACCAAAGGTTTCAACATCTGTAGAAACAAAGAAATATTCAGAAAGTGTCATAATAATGAGTCCAAATATGAAAAACAAATAGTCTCTTTGATAATATTTTATAACAAACGAAATCACAATGATTAATACATAGACTCCAGTCAAAACATAATCGTTTTTAAAAATTGGAATAAAACCAATCATCAAAATGACAGGAAGGATATTCAGAAAAATTTGTAAAACTTTATCTTTAATTTTCATGTTAATCACATAAGAAACATTGATTTAATAAATTTTTCTAGATTAAATAATATTTAAATAATAAAATCACAATATTAAAACATGCTATACTCGGAATATAGGCTAGACTTTAATGGAAAAAGGGCAATATTATCCAGCCAGGATAGGTTAGTGAGGTGCATAAGTTTAGATACAGGAGATAAAACAAAGTTTACCTCTACTGAAGAGATTGTAGTTATATTCTCCTTCATGGCAATGGAGCTTTACGAGAGAAGAGGGATTAGTATGGGAGACCATATCACAATCAGGCAGCATGATTTCCCGATAGAGAGAGCAGAGTATATGATAAGCGAATTGCAAAGGGTGCATGGTCTAAAGCCACCAATTCTAGAAAAAAGAGTAGAATTAGAAGGATTTACAACATTTCCAGAAGATTGGTATAGACTCTCAATACGAGAATTTAATGAACTGATGAACAGATGGATAAGAGGAGAATTATAAATTCTTTATCAAAATTATTTTCAAAATAATTAAACATTCAAATAAAAAAATATTTAAAACTATTTTCCAATAAACACTTTATACCTATCCTCTCCTTTTAGCTCAGATAATATTCTTTTTATCACAGCTTTCTCAGGATCAGACATTAGTTTTACCCTGTTTTTAATGTCATCAAAGCTTTCAAATTCTTTCTCTTTCCTGGCTTCCAATATCACCCACATATGCTTTTTGCCTATTCCAGGAATTAGCTCAATCTGGTGCATTCTAGTGCTTATAGGTCCACATTTATTAAAAAATTCAACAAATTTGGCTTCACCTTTTTTAACAAGATCTCCAAGTACATAGTTTAACTCAGATTTTGCAGTCTCGGTTAATTTGTTAAAATCTATCTTCCCATAAATGTGGTGAATCTTGTCTCTTTTCCCTTCTCCAATATAAACCTCCTCTAAAGGCTGCAGGAAAATTCCTTTTTTAGGAACAAGTTCTAGAAGTACAAAATGCTCTTTGCCAAGAGCTTGCGCTATAGGTGTCTTTAAATGCCCTGGTCTCGTGTCGAATGGATGACCATTCGGTAAAAAGTCCAAGGTTATTGCATATTCTTCCTTTATTACATTCCTGAGCATTTTTCCCTGTTTGAACGAAATCTTTAGTTATCATGTATCACTGAAATTATCTTTTGCAAGTCTTCTTGTTTAAGTGTCAAATTCTCTCCAACAAACAATGATTTTAGCGAATCAATATCCTGGGGCATAATATCTATAATCTTCTTGATATTTCTTTCTTTTAGCCTTGAAACCTCTAGCTTTCTTATCTTCTCGGCCAAATCCTTTGTTTTTTTCTCTTGAGCAAATTTATGGACATATCCCTCAACTTTCAAAGCTCTTGCTTCTAACTCCTTGTCTCTCTTCTTAATATCAGCTAATTTTTCCTTAACTTCAGCCAATGAGAGAGGATTTTCTTCAACAAGTGTTATATTTGACATTTTAAATTCCTTTTAAGTGCACAGGATGGACAACTAAAGTCTTATCCTTGCCTCCATCTTTGACAGTAAGCTGATAGCATGATCCTTTTTTTCCTTTTACAACCCCAACTTTCCCATGAAATCTAGGAAAATACATTCCTTTTTGAATACTAGGCTCAGCATGTAGCAATACTCTCTGCTCTTCTTTAAACTCTTGAAAATACTTAGTTAAGCT
>JACQNJ010000007.1 GCA_016203115.1 Candidatus Woesearchaeota archaeon | reverse complement strand
TTTATTATATATTTATATTATATGTATTATAAAATATATATTCTATACATTGTTACTATTATGTAGTTCTATTTGAACTGAGGGGGTTATTTTTTTATTTTTGGATATTTATTTGTTTCATAGGAAATGTTGGTGTGTGAGTATATATTTTTGAATGATAATGCTTATAAACAAAATGTGCTTTCTGTTTTTATGAAAAAGGGGTTATCTATTTTTTTTGAGGAATATCTTACTAAAAATCCTCTTTTTCTTAATAAAAGGGCTTTACAAGGGAATTTTACTCCTGAAAATATACCTCATAGAGATGAGCAGATTAAACAATTAGCTAGTATTCTTGCACCTGCTTTGCGTATGGAAAAGCCCAGTAATGTTTTTTGTTATGGGAAAACTGGTTCGGGAAAAACATGTGTTACTCATTATATCACTTCTCAAATTAATGAATTGAGTAAAAATAAAAATTTAGATTTGAAAATATGCTACTTAAATTGTAAACTAAAAAAAGTTGCAGATACCGAATATCGTTTAATGGCCGAACTTGCCAGAAATTTTGATGTAGAAGTTCCTGCAACAGGATTACCTACAGAAGAGGTCTATAAAATTTTTGTTAGGGCTATTGATAGTAAGGAGAAGAAACTTATTATCTTGATTCTTGATGAAATTGACCAACTTGTTAGTAGAGTTGGAGATGGAGTTTTATATAATCTCACGAGACTTAATTCAGAACTTAAAAATTGTGAGTTAAGTATTATAGGGATTAGTAACGATTTACTTTTTACTGATGATTTAGACCCCAGAATTAGATCAAGCCTGAGTGAAGAAGAGCTTGTTTTTCCTCCATATAATGCGATTCAACTTCAAGATATTTTACGTGAGAGAGCAAGCATCGCTTTTCGTGAAAATACAATTGAGCCAGGGGTCATAGAAAAATGTGCTGCCTATGCTGCTAGAGAACATGGCGATGCGAGAAGAGCGCTAGAACTTTTGAGGGTTTCTGGTGAGCTTGCAGAACGTTCTAATAGTGAGATTATTAGAATTAAACATATTGATGAAGCAGAGGAAAAAATTGAGAAGGATACGGTTTTAGATGTTGTAAAGACACAACCCAAACAAAGCCAGATTACTTTATATTCTATTCTTAAAGTATGTATGAATGGCAACCATATTTTTACAGGAGATGTTTATGATTATTATAAAGATATTTGTAAGCAAGTTGGTGCAAAACCATTAACCCAGAGAAGGATTAGTGATATTATCGCAGAGCTTGATATGTTTGGGATTATTCATGCTCGTGTTGTTAGTAAAGGCAGATATGGGAGAACAAAAGATATAACCTTAGGAATACCCTCTTCAACTCTTCCTAAAATAGAAGAAACTTTGAGAGAGGGCCTGGGTTTGTAAGATGCTATCTTTTACTGAAGATAAGGATGAAATTATAAAATATTTAGTTTCAAGGGGGTTCTTGGTAAGCTATGATTTTTTTGATAAAATAAAAGAAGAATTTGATGTGGAAGAACTATGTAAAAAGTTAGAGAGCTGTGACCCTAAGCCCTTTATTCTCTCGGAAGAAGTTTTTTTATCTTTGAAAGAAAAGAAAGATTCTGTTGATAATGCAAATTTTGAAATTATTTCCGAGGAAAAAGAAGAAAATAAATTACTAATCTTAAAAAATTACGTTGAGGTAAATAAGAAAAAGGAAGTAATGGACTTTGTAGATTATTTTAGAGCGAGATATAATTCGTTAAAAAATTTATTAATGAACAGACCGGAGTTGCAGAATGCCACATCTATTAATAGGATATTAAATAAAAGGGATAAGGACAGAGTGGCTTTAATAGGGATAGTAAAGGATAAGTCAACGACCAAGAACGGGAACCTTATGATTACATTAGAAGACCTTACTGGTGAAATTAAAGTTTTAATCAATAAAAATAAACCTGAACTTTTTGAATCTACAAGAGATATTTTGCTTGATGAAGTTATAGGAATTCTAGGAGCTAATAGTGAAAAAATTGTGTTTGTAAATGAAATATTATTTCCTGATATCCCCCTTAATAATGAATTAAAAAAGTTAGATAAAGAAGAATATATTGTTTTTACCTCTGATCTACATATAGGCAGCAAAGTTTTTTTTGAAAATAATTTTTTAAAATTTATATCTTGGTTGAATGGGGAGTATGGGAATGAAGAACATAAGGAAATTGCAAAGAAGGTCAAATATTTGTTTATTGGGGGAGATTTAGTGGATGGTGTTGGGATTTATCCGAATCAGGATAAAGATTTAATCATTCAAGATGTATATGATCAGTATAATAAATTAACAGAATACCTTTCTAAGATAAGAAAAGATCTCAAAATAATTACTATAGGGGGAAATCATGATGCATTGAGATTAAGCGAACCACAACCAGTAGTTGATAAAAAGATTGCCCCTGGTCTGTATGAATTAGAGAATGTTATTTTTTTAACTAACCCCTCTTTTGTTAATATTTTTTCAAGAGGGGGTTTTCCAGGATTTAATATTTTACTTTATCATGGGGGAAGCTTTCCTTATATTTCTGAGAATGTTGATAGTATAAGAAAGAATGGGAGATTGGACAGACCTGACCTTATAATGAAATATTTGTTGCAAAGAAGACATTTGGCAGTTAGTCATACCTCTACATTATATGTTCCTGGGAATGAAGACCATTTAGTCATTGATAGAGTACCTGATTTTTTTATTAGCGGCCATATTCATAAAACCGTTGTAAATAATTATAGAAATGTGACTTTAATAGGCTGTGGTTGCTGGACTGACCAAACTGGAGATCAGGAAAAAAGAGGAATTGTCCCAGACCCTAACAGAGTAATTCTGGTTAATTTACAAACAAGGGAGGTAAAAATTTTAAATTTTGAGGATTAAATGGAAAAATACCATAAGGAACTCAATGATAAACTGAAGATTGAATATAGTATTGCACAAAAAGCAAGAATTCAGGGACTGGACCCAAGAGATGAAGTAGAGATTCCTATTGCGAAGAATATGGCTGAGAGAGTAGAAGGATTAATCAGCGTTGTTGCTCCACAAGTGAGAGGGAGTGGAATGGTAGAGAGAATACATGAATTTGAGATTAAGTTTGGGAAACTTGATTGGAGAGTAGCGTTGAATATTGCGGAAGAGGTTGCAAGAGAAAAATTCTGTAAATTCAAAGATAAAAGAGAAGCAATGGAAGTTGGAATAAGAGTTGGGATTGCATATGTTACAAATGGTGTTGTTGCAAGTCCTTTAGAAGGATTCACTCAATTAAAAATAAGAAAGAGGAGAGATGGGAAAGAATATTTTGCTCTTTATTTTTCAGGTCCAATAAGGAGTGCAGGTGGAACCGGTGCAAGTGTTTCTGTTATTATTGGGGATTATATAAGAAAGAAAATGGGCTATGCTGAATTTGATCCTGATGAAAGAGAAATAAAAAGGTTTACAACTGAACTAACGGACTATCATGAAAAAGTAACTAATTTACAATATTTTCCAAGTGCAGAGGAACTTGAGTTTATGGTTTCAAATTTAGCAGTACAAATAGATGGAGATCCGAGTGAGAAATATGATGTAAGCAACTACAAGGATTTGGAACGAGTCGAGACTAATAAAATAAGAAATGGTCCCTGTCTAGTTTTAGGAGAGGGTCTATGTCAGAAAGCTCCGAAGTTATTGAAGCAGCTGGATAAGTGGGGAAAAGATATGGATTTAGGGCATTGGAAATTTTTAGAAGAATTTTTGAAGATCCAAAAGAAGTTAAAAGCAAGAGAAGAAGTAAAAAAAGTTGATGATGGTGCAAGGATAAAACCAGACTATACATTCATAAAGGATCTTGTTGCAGGAAGACCTGTTTTAACTCATCCATTAAGAACTGGAGGATTTAGACTAAGATATGGAAGAGCAAGAAATACAGGATTAAGTTCTAATGCAATTCACCCTGCCACTATGTTTGTACTAAATAATTATATTGCTGTAGGGACTCAAATAAAAATGGAGAGGCCGGGGAAGGCAAGTGCATTAAGTTTATGCGATACTATAGAGGGCCCAATTATTAAACTGAAGAATCAGAGTGTGATGTTATTAAATGATGCTGAAGAAGCAAAAAAATATGCAGATGATGTTGAGGAAATTTTATTTCTAGGAGATATTTTAATCAGTTACGGTGATTTTTTTAACAGAGCGCATATGCTGGTTCCTTGTGGTTATAATGAGGAATGGTGGGCAAGAGAGATTGAAAAAGCAATTGAAAAGAAATTCAATGGAAATATTGAAAAGGCAAGCGAATTTGTCGATGTTAAAATTCAAAGAATCCTTTTAGATCCATTTAATGT
The DNA here is from genome assembly GCA_016203115.1 of Candidatus Woesearchaeota archaeon. Classification (GTDB taxonomy): domain Archaea; phylum Nanobdellota; class Nanobdellia; order SCGC-AAA011-G17; family GW2011-AR20; genus JACQNJ01. Next base: position 30,893 of record JACQNJ010000007.1, on the reverse strand, counting down.
GTCTTTTTCAAATGCGCTTAAGATTTCTGAAAAACTAGATGTTCCTTTTGTGCCAAGGCTCACTTATCATTGGAAGGACATAAACAAGGATCAGTTTAATAGTTTTGTTTCATGGGTAAGACAAGGAACAATCAATGAAGACAAAATAGTACTTCCCTTTGTCTATGATATTAATTCTGACTTAATGGATACTGATCCTAAGAGAGTTCTTGAGCTATTGGGAGTTCCACATAAATTTGTTGGAAAAGAACATGTTGTTGTTGAGGGAGATTATGCAAAAGCACTTGTTCTTTCTTTGAATAGTCTAGATTTTAAAGAAGATAAAGTATTAGAAAATGGACTTGATACTGTAAATAAAATTTGCCATATTACTCAGAGAGATAAATCTGGCACATTCATCGGAGCAAGAATGGGAAGGCCTGAAAAAGCAAAACTGAGAAAGATGACAGGAAAGCCACATTGCTTATTTCCAGTAGGTGAAGAAGGCGGGAGAATGAGATCTTTTCAAAGTGCAATTGGGGTTGGTAAAGTTACTGCAGAATTTCCCCTATATGTGTGCAATAATTGCAATACTGACTCAATATACCCTATATGTGCTAAATGTAATGTGAAAACTGAAAAACAATCTTACTGTTATATCTGCAAGAAGGAAACTGAAAAATGTGGGCATGTAGATACAGTAAAGAAGTATAAGCGAAGAGAGATATTAATAAAAGATTATTTTAAACAAGCCCAGGATAAATTAGGAATAAATGAACTTCCCGAATTAATCAAGGGCATAAGAGGTTTAAGCAGTGAGGAGCATATTCCTGAAAATTTAATTAAAGGGATATTAAGAGCAGCAAATGATGTATATGTCAATAAAGACGGAACAATAAGATATGATGCTACAGAATTAGTGATAACACATTTTAAACCTGTTGAGATAGGAACAAAGATTGAAAAATTAAAAGAACTGGGGTATGGATATGATATTTATGGGAATCCATTAGAGAAAGATACCCAAATCATTGAGATAAAGCCACAAGATGTTATCATCCCTGCATGCAAGGAGTCTTTAGATGAAGGTGGTGATGATATACTGTTAAGATCATGTAAGTTCATTGATGGGATGTTAAAATACATGTATAATCTTGAACCTTTTTATAATGTAGATGAGCGAGAAGATTTAGTAGGTCATTTGATTATGGCAATTGCTCCACATATTTCTGCAGGGATAATATGCAGGATCATTGGGTTTAGCAATACACAAGGATTTTATGCTCATCCTATGTTGCATTGCGCTGTTAGGAGAGATGCAGATGGTGATGAAGTGGCATTCATGTTATTATTAGATGCTCTGATTAATTTTTCAAGAGTATATTTACCTGCACACAGGGGAGCAACACAAGATGCACCATTAGTTTTGAGCTCTACATTAATTCCTAGTGAAATAGATGATATGGTTTTTGATGTCGATATAACAGCAAAATATCCTTTAGAATTATATAAATCTGCTTTGGAATATAAAATGCCATGGGAAATCAAGGTTGAGCAGATGAGAGATAGGTTAGGAAAAGAAAATGAACAAACAGGATGGATGTTTACACATGATGTAAGCAATATAAATTCCGGTGTTGTTTGCAGCGCATATAAGAGCATCCCAGATATGCAGCAGAAAGTTTTTGGTCAATTAGATATTGCTGAGAAAATTAGGGCTGTTGATGAAATGGATGTTGCAAGATTGGTGATTGACAGGCATTTTATTAGAGATATTAAAGGAAATTTAAGAAAATTTTCTACACAAGAATTTAGATGTGTCAGCTGTAATGAAAAATACAGAAGGCCCCCCTTGCTTGGTCATTGTGTTAAATGCAGAGGGAGATTGTTGTTTACTGTTTCAGAGGGAAGTGTTGTTAAGTATTTAGAGCCAAGTATAAGTTTAGCACAAAAATATGAATTACCAAATTATCTAAAACAGAGTTTAGAACTAACAAAAATGAGAATTGAAAGTGTATTTGGAAAAGATAAAGAAAGACAAATTGGACTAGGAAGCTGGTACTAATTATGAGTTACTACTCTAAAGAAATGACAAATAGTAAGGCTTATAAAGTATGATTTCTTCCTACTTTTTATGAAAACTAAGATTAGCATCTCTATTGAAGAAGAGACTTTAAAGAAGATAGAAGAAGTCCTGGAGGAGGGAATTTTTAGAAATAAAAGTCATGTAATAGAGTATTCTATAAAAAAATTTTTAGAAAATGACAGAAAGAACTAGAAAGGAATTTGTACCTCCTGAAGTTAAAGGATATGAATTAATTAGACTTATGGGAAGAGGAGAATGGACTCCTGTATATTTGTATAGGAATAGGACAACAATGGCAGAATATGCATTCAAATTTCTTGACCCCAGTGAATTAGCAAGGAGACAGATAGAGGAGAGAAGGTTGACAGATGGAGAATTATGGGCTAAAGAATCTCTTGGAGGAAATACTAAATCCTTGCCAAATGTGGCATATGGTTCTGTTGAATATGCAGATGATGGAACTCCGTTTTTAAGAGAAGAACCAATTGATAGATTTTTATCTAATTATTTAGAAAATAATACACCTACTGTTGAGGAAATTGTTCAGATAAGTAGAGGATTAGCTTCTGGTTTGAGAGGAATGCATAAGGTATTAGGAAGAGCACACTCAGACTTGCAACCTGCTAATATTGGTTATAGTACAGATAGAGAAGTAAAAATATCTGACTTTGGTGCATCTACTGTTGGAGACCATGATAGAAGAAATGTGGGCTTTTTAGGAGTTAGAGCGCCCGAGAGATTTGGAAATGGAGAAGCTGAAGTTGCTTCTGATATATGGTCTTTTGGTTCTGTTTTGTATAAACTGTTTACAGGAGAATATGTCTTTGAAAGAGAATTTGGAATGAAAAATTTAGAACAATTTATTGAAACTCTTTATTTAGACAGAGGTTCTTGGAATGCAGTTATAAACCAAAGGGTTGGAAATGCTAAGAGCGTTCCTAAGGCTTTTAGAGGTTTGTTAAAAAATTGTTTATGTGATGAAGATGGAAGAATACAAAATGGTGAAGAACTTTCTATAAGATTAGAGAAAGCGGTTAGAGAGTATGAGAAATCTAGACCAATTGTAAGAGTGAGAAGATGGGGAATTATTACTGCCTCTCTTTTGAGTTTGGGAAGTTTAGTCGGGGGTTATTTTCATTTAGACTCTGAGAGAAAAGAATTAGAAAATACGGTCAATGAAACTCAAGAAAGATTAAGTCTTCAAGAAAAACAAGAGATAGTTAAACTATACCTTCTGAGGAATAGAGAATATCATACAGATGTGAGTAATTTTTTAGGAGAAGCTAGACTTTCTGCGTTGGTCGATAGATTTGGAGATACAAGAACTGCTATTGCAGCTTATATTAATCTAAAAATCTTACATAGGGCAGTTAGGATTAATGGTGGAAAAACAGATTATGAAACTTTGGAACCTACAATTAAGGATATGGATGCGGAGTTATACTGGGTAGTCCATAGTGTTGGCCGTGATTACCTAGATAGTTGGATGTATTCTGTAAGTAGAGTTATGCCTGAAGAAATAGAATCAAAATGGCAACAAATGGATGGGGAAAAGTACAGTTATAAAGTCTGTTTTTAATATTGCTGATGTAAAAAAAGGGAAAATTATTTTCAAGAATAAAGATATTACAAAATTAAAAACACATGAGCTATTAAACTTAGGGATAAGTTATGTTAATCAAGGAAGAATAAACTTTAGCTCTTTAACTGTAGAAGAGAACTTAGAAATTGGAGCAGAATTAATTAAAGATAAAGAAATAATTAAAAGAAATTTAAATTCAGTTTATAAAAGATTTCCAGTATTAAGAGAAAAGAAGAAGGATTTAGCCTTTACTTTAAGTGGCGGGCAGCAACAAATGCTAGCTTTAGGGATGGCATTAATGCAGAGCCCTTTTTTGTTAATGTTGGATGAGCCTTCTTTAGGTTTAAGTCCTAAATTGCAAAAAGAATTGTTTAAAATGATTTTGAAATTAAAGGAAGATGGAATTTCTATTTTAATTGTTGAGCAAAATGCAAAGAAAGCAATACAGATAGCTGATAAGACTTATTTATTAGAGGATGGAAAAATTGCTCTAAAAGGAGGAAAGGATATTTTAAAACATAGTAAAATAAAAAGTGTTTACCTTGGTGGAAGATACTAAATAAAATATATTCCTTCTTGGGACTTACCCCGCAGCTTGTTGCGATTGAGATGTTTCATTTTCATAATAGAAAATATAGGATTACTGGAAGTATTAGAGAACCCATTAAATGACTTTTTCCTGTTTCCTTTAGGTCTGGGAGCATTCCTAGACTTATTGCTGTAATTAATACAAGTAACCCTATCAATCCTGAGATTATTCCTACTGCAGTTGTTATTCCTAGAATTATGATTATACTTAGAACTTGGTAGTTTATCTTTGGAATGTATTCACTTGAAACTTTTGATAGTTTAATAGTGATTATTGCAGAAACTCCTCCTACGATAAGTGCGATTGCTATAAAAAGAATTAAATTATTAATGGTAAATGATTCTAGTATCTTTGATATGGCTACTATTGAACCATTTCTTGCTTTGTCTAATGTGTAAATAGACACAAAACTTATTATAAAGTCTACAGTACTTATTCCTCCCACCATTATAAGAAAATTTTTTGAATCTTTTTCTTTAACAATACTACTTCCTAGAATTGCTCCTTGTGCACTCCCTAATCCTGGCAACATGGAGACTATACTTCCTGATATTAAGCTTGTTAGCACTGCCTTAAACACATTCCTTTTTTTGATTTTTATCTCTTCATGTGCTTGTTTTGGTATTTTTACTTTATTTTTTAAGCCTAGGATTAACGTACTTATTCCAAACAGGCCCGAAAATAAAGGAAATAGGGGTTCTTTTATCTGTGCATTTATTGTTGCGATTCCTAGAACACCAGAGAGGAGGAAGATAATCAGTGCCCATAATTTATTTTTTTCTCTTAATATAAGAAACACCATTACGCCTATAATGATAAACGCCAAGTAGCTCCTAATGATTGGATATCCACTTTTTAGGAGAATGACTAGTGGAGGGATTGCAACTATTGCAAAGAGCAAGCCGAGAAGAGAACCTGTTACTGTTAACACTATTGCTTCATGCCCTTTTCCTTCTAGCAGCATTTTGTGACCTGGCAAGACGTTCATTGCATTGCTATCTGCATCCGGAGCACCTAGGTAAATTGATGGAAGTGCATCTATAATTGAGTTAGAAACTGCTACAGTGACTATTAACGCGGCTAATGCCACAGGGGATAAGTAATTTAATAACAAGGGAGAGAGTGATATTAGAATAACACTTACTGCATTTGGGTGAAGACCTGGGATAATGCCGCATATAATCCCTAAGAGAATTCCCAATATTATTACTACAAGCAGCTCAAGCATTATATTATGCTTATTCTCTTGGCTATTAATTCTTTTTTGTTCTGATATTCTTTTACTGTTCCTTCTATATCGGCTTGATTACCCTTACTTATGTTAAGCTTATCTTCTTTGAAGACTATCACATTTATTTTTCCACTCTTGTCTTCTATGTTTAGAATATATAATCCTGGGGTTTCTTTAATACTTTCTATTTTTCCCACTATCCTTACAGTTTCATCTTCTTTTTTATTACTAATATCTTCTATTCCAATCTCCTGTATTTCTGTGGTTTCTACTATTACTAGGAGAAGAAGTATTCCTGTAAGTGAGATAGCTAATGAAAGTTTAAAAATTGATGATTCGTTCATTCTAAGGGATAACTAATTTTGGTCTAGTATATACGTTCTATTACTAGTTTAGCAAATTTTAAAGCTTTTGTTATAATGGAGGAATTATGAAAATTATTGGAGTTCCCTTTGATTCTGGAAGTCTAGGAAAAAATGAAGGCTGCGAGAAAGCACCAGACTTAATTGCAAAAGGATTAAGAGGCATGTCTTTAAATGAGGATGGAAATCTTATTACATTTGATTTTTCAAAAGTCAAAGTAGATAGAAATAATCTTGATTTTACCTCTAAAAACCTATCAAATGAGCCTGGAGATATTTATCTTGGAGGAGACCATTCAATTACCTACTCTAGTTTTAACTCTCTACTTGGGAGAAATAAAGGGATTGTAATCTTAGATGCGCATCCTGATTTAGAAGTTGGAACTAGCACACCTGATCATGAATGCTACTTGAGAATGCTTATAGAAGAAGGCAAAGTAAGGAAAGAAAATGTTTTGCTGGTTGGAGTTAGGAATATTAGTAAGAATGAAATGGAGTTTATCAAGTTGAATAAGATTAAGTGCATACCTATGAAACTGATATTTGAAAATGGGATAAAAGAGACAGCTGATGACATCACTGAATTTGCTCTTGGCTTTTCTGATCTTTATCTGAGCATTGATATTGATGTTTTAGATCCTGCATTTGCACCTGGAACAGGATATAGAGAACCTGGAGGTATGAGTATTAGAGAATTGCTGTTTTTATTGCAGAGAATCAAAAAAATGAGAAATCTGAGAAGAATTGACCTTGTGGAAGTCAACCCGGATAAGGATTTTAATGATATAACCATTGATTGCGGCTCTAAAATATTATCCACTTTTTTTTGAATTAATTTTAAATATACTGCTTAGTTTATTTAATTATGCGAATTATACTGTTTTTTGTTTTGTTAGTTTTTCTAGCTGGATGCACTTCAAAATATTTGGAAATAGAAACTTCTCAAAATGAGAAGGTAAAAATAAGAATAGAGGTAGCTGATACTGGTGATAAGAGGTCTAGGGGTTTAATGTTTAGAGAGAACATATGCAAAAATTGCGGTATGCTTTTTATTTTTGATGATCTAGATTATATATCCTTCTGGATGAAAAACACCCTTATACCTTTAGATATTGTCTTTATTGATGAAAATTTTACTATAGTAGATATTCAGTATGCAATTCCTTGTGAGGAAGACCCATGCAGGACCTATGATTCAAGGGGCAAAGCTAAATATGTTTTAGAGGTAAATGAAGGCTTTACTGAGGAGAATAATATAAAATTAGGAGATAAGATAGAGATAAGATGAGATGCTTTTTTGCTATTCCTTTAAGCGATGAAGTTAAGGATTATCTGTATGAATTAATGTATAAACTAAAGAACGATTTAAGGGGCTGTAATCTGAAAATAAGATTTGTACCTAAGAAGAATTTACACATAACTTTGATGTTTTTGGGCGAGATTAAGGAAGACAAGTTGGAAGAAGTGAAAAATAAAGCGAGAGAAATCCAATTTAAGCCTTTTAAATTTAATATTTCTCATATAGGTGTTTTTCCAAATGAAAGTGTTGTCAAAGTTCTTTGGGTTGGAATTAATCCAGTAACTGATGTTTTGAAATTGCAAAGAGAAATTGATGAATCTTTATTGGGAGCCATTAACAGGGATAACGAATTTAAGGCACATATTACTATGGCTAGAGTAGGTTATTCTAAACAAACATATAAATTAATTTCAGAGATTAAAAAAATTAATGTAAAAAATATTGGGCAGGAAGTAACTTCTTTTGGGTTATATAGAAGTGAGCTACATAGAGATGGTTCAAAATATTTTACGATAGGGGAATTTAAAACAAAAAAGGTATAAATATCTTTCAGTTTAAACAGATAATTGTTGTTCATTATTATATTTACTAGTTTAATAATGCTTATTAAACCAAATTAATACTTTTAATTTTTGAAGATTTATGTATGTTAAAAAAATTGTTTCTTTTAATGAATTGGGATTTTTAACTAATATCGTTCATAGTTCAAGAGATGCAATTATAGATCAACTTGAAAGAAGAGGCTATAATTTTCTTGGTGTCACTATTGGTAAATGTCCGGATAAGTATAGGAGCATTGTTTTAATGTTGATTAAACAAGCATTGAGTAGTATAAATTTAGATGGTAGGTCTATGTATGTACATGAGGAACACTTGGGTGAAGCCTTTTCTTCTGATATTGAATCCAGATTAAGACTTTATAGGGAAATGAGACCTTATGTTATACTGTTAATTGATGACCCCGAGAGAAAACTTACCCTTACTGGATGTAGTTCTCATTATACTATGGACCTTGAAGCTTGTTTGGAATATGAAAGGGCTAGACTCAACCCCTTAAAAGAAGAATTTAACCCTTTTCGTAATTCTCTTCCAAAACCCTCTTGATTTCTTTGACTTTTTTCTTTCCTAATTTCTCCACTTCTAATAATTCTTTTTCTTTAGCGTTTACTATTCTTTTTACTGTTTTAAACTTCTTAAGTAGATTCTTTGCTATTGTTGGGCCTATTCCCGGAAATGATTCAATAAGATACTCCTGCATTTCATTTAATTCAAGTGGTTTTCTTTTTTTTAATAAACTAATATCTTTTCTCTTACTCTCCATCCTTTTTGCTATTGTTTCTATGTATGAAGCAGTGTCTTTTTCATTTTTAGTGTATAATGTTGGTATTTGCAAGTCTATTGCTATGGCTGAAAGCATTCCTCTTATTGAATTTGGATGAAAATTTCTAACCTGGTAAATATTTTCTTCCCCTTCTATTAATAAAATAGGTGTATCAAAATTTTCTTTTAATGTTAATAACTGGATGATTATTCTTTTGTCTATTATTGAATTTAAAAAATCAGTTATTGTCTTTCTCTCTATACCTACTAAAACAACCCTTCCTTCTGTTGTTTTTGATTGAATTATAAAATCTGCAGAAATTAAACTTTTTGCAGTAACTTTGATATGCTTTTTAGATAGTTCCAAAATAATCTTCTTTTCTCTATAATCTGCTATTATTTCCATGTTTATTTGTAATCTTTATACCATATAAATTTTTATATACTTATCTTTATTATGCATTTTTATGAGAATGAGACATGTTGTTGGTTCTTTATTGACTTTGACTTTTATGGGTTTAAATGATGTTGGAGCGATTGAATCTCAAGATGGTAAAGCAATTCTTGATACAGTGAAGGTTTGCGTTACTAATGTACTCCCTTTTGGAGATGGGGTTTACTTTGATTTTCCGGATAGAAACTATGCTCCTGCTTCTAGACAACACGGGAACTATATGGATGCATTTCCTTTTAATGGTGGTAGGGATATTATGCACCCTTTAATTTTAGATGGTACTTTAGTTGGTGTATATTTTAAAACTAGAAATGCTCATCAAGCTAGGTTTATAGAGAGAATTCTTACCTCTGCTTTGAATGATATTCCAACACACGAATTTTTTACTAGACCTGTACAGGATATATCTCAAACTGATTTACCAAAATTTTTAGATGGGTATATGGAGAATATGAACCCTAGTCATTGATATTATTTTTTATATATTTTCTAATATATATCTTCTATTGGTTGCGTTCTATAAAATGTGTATATTAAATGCTTCTTTTTAATATATCCAAAACAGGATTATCAGCCAAGCCCAAATCAATACCTAAAAATTCAGCAGGGGTTTTACCGTCTAAAGAGCTATGTGGCTTAATAAAATTATTATAAACAGATAAGCCCTTGAAGTAAGTCTCAGCAGAGTGCATTGCTCCAAAGCCCCTCATTGGTTTTGTCCTGTCTTTTACGAATCCGTTAAATCTCTCTATTACATTATTTGTAATGTTTGAAGAAATATTCTTTACAACAATATGTCTTGCTTTATTGTTCCATTTTTGTTTAATTGGGATTATGTAAGAAGGTAAAGCATCTGTAATAACTCTTTTTGGTGTAATTGGAATCCCATTCACAAATTTTGTTGCATCAGTCAAGGTTCTTCCTTGAGAAATGTAGGTTGAAACTAGTAATTTTGATTTTAAGTCTATGCCAACCCATAGCCATGCATCGCAATATCCTTTATGCATAGTTCCAGCCACTTTTAATGTAGTTTCATCGGCATGGAGAGTATCAATACTTTTAGGAAGGAACTGAATAGTATATTTATTCATAATTTCCGAGCAGTGCTGTACCCAGTAGAATATTGTTGAATGACTTAGATTCTTAGTTCCAAAGTGAATCTTCAAATATTGCTTAATATTTCTGAGAGAAAGACCTCTATAGTATAGTTCCCAAGCCCTTGCCATCATCTCATATTCATATAGCCTTCTATTCACTAGTCAACCGGACAACCTCACGCTCGAGGTTTATATATTGCTGAATCTCGTATTAACACTATGAGAGAGAAAATTGTCTTTAGAGACAAACTTAATGGAAGTTTAATTGTCAACTTTAAAAACAAGATTTATATTAATAATCTCCTTTTATTTCCAGATAGATATAAACAACATAAAATACAATTTACAATTAATCATGGTTATGCTATCGTTTTTTATAGTTACAAATATTCTCATTCCTTACTGCCATTAAAAATTCCGATTTATTCAAGGATTAATGAAGACTTTATGGTCGGGTTAGGAATCTACCTTGCTGAAGGTTCTAGAAATAGGAGATCTAAAATAACTAATAGTGAACCTTTAATAATTGATCAAGCTGTTAAGTTTTTTAAACTTCTTGGAGTTAGAAAGAGTACTCTATCTGCTTGGATCCAACTACATGAAAGATCCACCAAAAATCAAAAAGAAGTTATCTCTTTTTGGATTAGTAATACTTTTCTTAAACCCAGCAACATTACTGGCATAAGAACTAAGAAATCTGCTGGTAATGGAAAAATAAAAGAATTTGGAACATTACATTTGGAGGCCAATTCTATACTTTTTCAATTACTGATAACTGGACTTTTGAATAACCTCTCAAAAATTCTTTCGAATATTCCTAAAGAATACATTCTTTTTTTCTTAAGAGGGGCGTTTGCAGGAGAAGGTTCTCCCAATATTACCCGTACTGGTTCCTTGAATATGGTTACTTATACCTCTAAAAGAGAAGAGGAAAGAATTCTCATTGCTAACCTACTTTATGAATTTGGCGTAGTTTCAAGAAATAGGAAAAATAAATATGATGTATGCATAACTGGCTATAAGAACTTAGGTACATTTGTGTTTTTAGACTTGTTTAGGTATCATGTGTTAAGAAAAAAGAAACTCATATGCGGATTTAAAAAATTAAGAAAAAGCAAAATTCCTGGTTTAAATAAAGAAAAGATTATCTTTTTTCTGTTAAAAAATAAAACAGGTTCTTTTACCGCATCTGAAATTCAGAGAAGATTCAGTTTTTCTTATAGGAACACCATAAAACATTTGAATGGTCTTTATGCATTCGGCAATATTAAAAAAATTGAAGGTGCTGGCCCTATTCCACATAAGTGGGCTATTTAATTCATCTTAATATTGATTGGCTTTCTTTATCCGCTTGCATCTTTCGAAGTATTCCCCTCATAGTATTTTCCTTTCTTTTGATTGCCCAGTAATATCCAATTTCCCTTGTATCCTTTGTTAACAGAGATATTATCTTCCCTGATTCTAGGCGGGCTACTCTCCCATACCTTTGTATCTTCCTGATTTCAGAGCTGGATCCCTGATCAAACATTATGGCTAAATTAGCCCCGCAGATATCCAGTCCTTCTTCACCCACTTGTGAGGCTACCATTACATTATATTTTCCTTCCGCGAAACTTTTTATTGTTTCTATCTGCTCTTTTTGTGATAGTCCGGACTTTTGCCCTATTAACTTAACTGCTTTTATACCCCCTTCATCATTTATGTATCTTAATATTTCTTCTATCGTGCTTCTATAGTTCGCGAAAATAATTATCTTTGCCTCGGGATTTGAATTTAACTCACTAATTGCAGTTTCTCTTAATATGCCCAGCTTTGGATGTTTCATACCTTTTTTTATCAGCTCATTATTTTTTTCCATAATATCCTTTATTTCTTTATTATTAAATAAAGCTTTTGCAGCTTTTGAACTTTCTGTTTTTAGCTTTTCCCAATATTTTTGAACTGCTTCTAATCCCTGCGTTTCTAGAAGTTCTAAGAGATAGTCTACTTTAAGCAGGTATGATGTTAAGGATATACCATAAAATGCTATTTGATTTCTATTTTCTATTTCTTTTCTTAATTGTACCTGCAATTTGAGGATGTCTGTTTTGCTTATTACATTCATGGGTTTATGAAATCCAAGTTTTGTAAGATCTTTTAATCTTGATTTGTATACTTCTTTTATTGCTTTGTGAATTTCTTTCATTTCTTTTGGCAATTCTACTTCTATCCATTTTATTTCTTTCTTTTGCACGTATTTTGATACTTCTTTATGCTGTTCTTCTCTAATTTCTACTTTTTCTATGAAGAGATTTTTGCAGACATCATCTATCTTTTCTTTTGTACCTCCTGGAGAGGCAGTTAGAGCAATTATTCTTTGATTCCTTGCTTGTTTGCTGTAAAAAGATGCTACTTTTGTATTTGCGTAATTCTCCTTTGACCTATGGGCCTCATCAATAACTAAGAGGGAAACGTCTTCCAAGCTTATTCTGCTATTTTCTAAATCTTTTTGAATTGTTTGCGGTGTTGCTATTATTATCTTGCTTTGCCTAAATACATCTATTCTTTTTTTAGGAGATATTACTCCTGTGAGCATTTGGACATATTCCTCTTCTATGTTTGTATTTTCCTGGAATTCTTTTATAATCTGTGCTGCTAAAGGTTTTGTGGGTGTAAGAAAAAGTACTTGCGTATTACTGTATTCATTTAACCTTTTTACTGCCAGCAATATTGCTGTTTTTGTTTTTCCTAGGCCTGTAGGAAGAATAATCAATGTATTATGATAAAGCGCAGTTTTTACTATGTTTTCCTGGTACCCTCTTGGTTTGTAATTCTTAATTTCAAACATTTGTATAAAGATTTAAAAACCTATTTAAACTATTTGCCTTATGATTGCCAAACTTCTTGGGCTTGTTGATCTTTTTGCTGCGGCTTTTTTTATACTCGCTGGATTTGATATTGTTTTTACGGGAGCTTTTATTCTTATAACATTTTTACTCCTGCTAAAAAGCTTAATTTTTTTGATGAACTGGTCTAGCTGGATAGATATGGTTGCTGTTGTTTTTATGATTTTGATTCTGTTTAACTTTTATAGCTTTTTTAATCTACTTTTTGCATTATGGCTGCTGCAAAAGGGTATTCTTTCCCTTTTTTAAAATTTGTCTGAGAACATCTTTTTACCATATTCTATATACCTGAAGTAAGCTAAAGTGAGGATCATGGCGGCAATTAATGCAAGAATTAATGCTATTTTTGCAGATAGAACCCCCACTAAAATTAATGTAATTATTACTATTGATGCTACAAAAACATAACTAGTTCTTGAGTGCATTGCGATATAATTTCCAGGAAGCGTTGAAAAAGGAATTAAGTTGCCAATGATTATCCAGGTGTTTACAATAGTGCCTGTTTCTGAGTTTATCTGCCTGAAGAAAATTAAGGCTATGAAACTGCTCAGTATTCCTGCGATTGATATCATTGAAGCCTCATGGTCCCTTACGTACTTATATTTTCTGTCAATTCTTTCTGTGTCTAGTGAAAATCTGGAGATTGCAGTGAAATATTGCAAGCCTGATGATACTAGTGTTACTATTATTGCCATTATCTGCCCTAGATATGTTGGTAGAGGGAGATGAAATGCCTTCAATGAAATCTTTTTTTCTTGCTCTATTATCTTCCAAAGAGTGAATTTTAATGAAACCCTGTAATATTTTGCTGCTAACTTATAACCGAGTATAAGCACTTGCACAGATATTGCAACAATTATGAATGTTCTAAAGAGATTTGCGAGCCAAGATACTAGAGTTGTAACCTCTTTTCTGTCATTATAAGCAAAAATTAATGTTAAAAGAATTATTATAATTAGGCTATCTAGAATTTCCCCTGAGAACTTTAATGATTCCTTCTTCATGCCCTGCGCCAACTATTGCGAAAATTGTTTTATTTTGGTTGTTAGTCATTAGGCTATATAAGTTTTTTGCCATCACCTCATTTCTTTCCTCTATTAGCACTTTGTAGACATTAGGATAAGATTTTTTTACCATTTTGATCATTTTTTCTATTGTTTCTTTCGGAGGAACCTTTCTGATGTCAAAAGGCTCTATCTGTGGCTTTCTTGTTATTATCCCCTTTATTATCTCTTTAAGAAATCTTAGCTTTTCTCTCCATGTTATGCTTTTTGATAATTTTTTGAGGGTAATACCTATATCTTGGTCTATTAATGCTATTGCTATCTTATTTTTTCTGGCCAAGTTTATTGCTGCTTTCATTTCACTTCCAGGAGCTACACCCACTAACTTTCCAAGCTTTTTTTCAATATAGGATCCTATAAGACTTATAAAAAAACCCTTTATTCCTAAAACTTTTATATCCTTTATGCTTGGCCTTCTTTTGTTAAATAAGGCGTAAACTCTTTTTTTGTCTAGCTCTACTGCTACAATATCCGGCTTTTTTGTTTCTATAACCTCCTTGACTTTATCTATTGATTCTTGAGCTATATGAGAGGTTCCAAGGAGATATATATTTTTGTATGATAGCATGTGATAAGAGAAATCTTTAAATATATAAAGTGAATGTAGAGGAGCTATGTTAAGAACAAAAAGAGTCACTGAAGTTTACGATATGAAGGTTTTCACTGATGATGGAAATTACTTTGGGGATGTTGAAGAAAGCATTTTGTCTTCCAATAAGGTTTTTGGATGGAAGGTGAGGGCTACAAAGGGGTCTCATCTGAGCAAAGTTTTGGGTGGAGCTAAAGGAGTTATTGTTCCGCATCAAATGATTAAGTCTTTTGGAGATGTAGTCTTAATCAGCAGAGAAGCTATTCCTCAACAAGAACAAAGCGAAGAGGAAGAGTAAAATTTATATAGTTCTGAAATCAAAAGCTTTTTATGGCTTCGTCTTTGCAGAATGCTCTTCAATTTTTTCAAGAGTTTGGGTTATTTGATGTAGTTTTGCCTTTTCTTCTGGTCTTTTCTCTTGTTTTTGCTGTTCTTGAAAAAACTATGATCTTGGGGAAAGAGAGCCATGGTAACAAAGATATTCCTAATAAAAACCTGAATGCTTCTATGGCTTTTGTCATTGCAATGCTAGTTATTGCGAGTACAAGAATTGTGAGCATTATCAATACAGCATTACCTAATATTATGCTATTGCTTGTTGTTTCCTTAATGTTTTTACTACTTATTGGAATTTTTGTTGGGACTGGAGAGTTTAAATTTTCTGAAAGCCACAGCAAAGCAAACAAGTTTATTGTGGTCATTATGTTTCTTGGAGTTGTTTTAGTATTTTTGGATGCAATTCCTACTGACTCTGGAAAAAGTTGGTTAGACTTTGTTTGGGATTTTATTCTTACTCAGTGGAGTGGAGCTGTGTTTTCCTCTATTATAATCTTTTTAGTTATACTAGGTGCGATATATTATGTCACGAATTCTCCTAGTGGAGAGCCAGAAAAAAAGAAAAAAGGAGCTGATGAATGATGGTTTCACAAGTACAAGATGTTTTTGCTCAATTACAGGATATTGGATTATATGATTTTATACTGCCTTTCTTATTAGTTTTTACTATTGTTTTTGCTATTTTGGAGAAAACTTTTCTTTTTGGCAAAACTAAGGGGGGGGAATCTAAGAGAAATATCAATGCTGTAGTTGCATTAGTCATGGGATTAGTTATTGTCAATCAATTTGAAATAATTCAAACTTTAAATACGTTTTTACCAAAGATATCTTTTTTCATTATTATTGCTTTGATGGTGTTGATATTGTTTGGGTTATTTGGTGCTAATGTAGAAAGTGGTTTAGGTGGATTTTTACTGTTACTTGCGGCGATTATTTCAATAGTTGCTACTTATTGGGCTTTAGGACCTAGCTTAGACTTCAGAGTTCCTTATTGGGTGCAGGATAATGGTGCCCTTATTCTTGTATTATTGATTATTGCAATTGTTATTTTTGCAGTTGTTGGTAGTGGCAGGGATAAAACGACATTTAAGGATACTCATGATGCATTAGAGCTTTTGTTTGGAAGGGGTCCAAGGAGCAAATAGTTATGGCAACTGTTATTGATATAAGCTTATTGAGGCTTATTGCACCTATTTTTTCCTTTATTTTTGTATTTACACTGGTATATGCAATGATGGACAAGTTTAAACTTGTTGGGGACAATAAGGGGATTCATGCTGCAATTGCCTTTTCAATAGCGATGGTGTTTTTGTTTGCAGGAGATGCCATGAGGTTTGTTAGTTTCATAACCCCCTGGTTTATTATAATGCTAGTAGTGGGTTTGTTTATTATTAGCTTCTTTGTTTTTTTTGGAGTATCTACAAAAGTAATAAGTGAGCAGGTTATGACTGACCCCAGAGTGTACTGGACTATAATTATTATTAGTATTATCATCTTGTTTGTCTCTATTGGACAGGTGTTTGGCTCTGATCTGCCTGGGCAATTTGATGAATCTGGCAAGAAGATTGTTATAGAAGGAGATAGTGGCTCTGCTACTTCTGAAGGATTGCAGGCGATTGTGCATCCCAGGGTTTTAGGAGCTCTATTTTTATTAATTATTGCGGCTTTTGCTATTCGCTTAATTTCAGAGAATGTAGTACCTATGAAATAATTATTTTTTTAACTTATTTGTTATCCTCTCTAATTCTTTTATATTTGTTACTAAGGGATCTAATATTTTTTCAAATACTTTTTCTAAGGCTTTCATTTCTGTGCCAATATTTAAAATATTTTCATTATACTCAGAAACTTTCCCTAATACTGCTTTTTGAAGATTGTTAAACCTATCTTGAGTTCTTATGATCTCTTGTTTCATGGAAATTATTTCTCTGTCTGTTCTTTCTTTCCAGATTTCAAAATCGCCTGCTCTTGCCATAAATTCCTGCCATCTTTCTTCTATGATAGACTCTGCGATCTCCTGGATTTCTTCTGTTGTCGAAGATTGCGGGTAATATTGCTGCGGACTGTAATGCTGCTCAATTACTGGGAACTGGGTTTTTTCTTCCCAGGGAGAAGGAGCTTCTTCCATCAGTTCTTGTTCAGCATCTTCCTGATTTTCTTTTGCCTTTTGGGGCTTTTGGGGAGAACTTGTTGTAAACTGATCTAGAGTATCTAAAATATTTTGCTGCTTTACAGGTTTTTCTTCATTTGAATTTTGATCAGCTTCTTGGCTGTAAGGCTCTTTTTTTTGTTCTGGTATTTTTATCACCCCTCTTTTCTAAAATGCTTTGCAACTGAGACTCTGTTACAAACTTTAATGGACTCCAAAATTCAATGTATTTTTCTAATACTTTTAAGTGTTCTTTTTTTGCAAAAAATCTCAGTTCTTCTGCTATTTTTGTTATTGAACTTTTTATTTCAAATATATCTGTCTTTAACTCTCTGACGTCTTGGTTCACTTCTTTTATCTCTTGATGAAGCTTTTTGTATTCTGCGATCATATTCTGATTTACTATCAATACTCTATCCCTTAGGTTGTCGTATCTTGCTTCTAACAACCTAATTCTTTCTGATGGATCTATTTGAAGCTGTTCTTGCATTTATATTTGCACGCTATACCGGCTTAAAAACATTTTGCTTTTCATAATGTTTTTATATAGCTTAAGTTTAAATTAAGTATGTTGTTTGATAAGAAAGTTAAACCTGGGGGTTATGTAATTGAAAAAGAAGGTGCAAATACTCTTCTTAAGATAAACTATGATGGATACCCTTCTATTCCCAGCATAGAGGATAGTGATGCTACAATGGCGAAAGTTATGGATATTCTTGTTGAATCTCCCGGAGTCAATACAATTCTTTTTACTCAACGAAGAAATTATGTGTACAGCTATGAACAAACTAATATTTTAAATGAAATTGCAGGGCTTTATAGCTATTTGACGAAACAAAAGAAAATCCTATCTCTGAGCTTTTTTGAGCAGACAGAAGCTTTTCAGTTTTATTCACAGGAGTGGAGGGAAACTCTGAACTTTCTTATATACAATTTGCTAAAAAGCGACCCTATAGGTGCTTATGTCGAGCTTAAAAGGATTTTAAGAGATGAGAAAATCAAGATAAGGAAAACTGAATCTTTGGATGATGTTCATGCGAGATCTGCTTATGTTGAAACATTGAACTATCTTATCAAACTTTTAGATGGAGCAACCTTAATTTCTCTTGTCAGGAATTCTCTTGCAGGGCATGTTGTTGGAAGCAGAGGAATTTATAGAACTGTTTTTAAGCCTGAAATTGGACCGGACTTTGTTTTTACAAGGTTAATGGCAGAAATTCCTTTATATGCGGAAGAAATTGATGCTTATAACTTAGATGCAGGAACTGATGTAACTATTTATAAAATTCCAAATGATATTAAATACTATTATCATTTAAGTCCTCCAGAATTTAAAATTTCTGAGGAGAAGTATGTTCTTTTAGATTTAGCCAGAAATTCTATGCTTGAATACAAACCTAAGAAAGAAGAATTTACTGATCCTGAAAAAATGAGAAGAACTTTCTTTAACATTGGAAAAGATATGCTTACTGAATTGGCTGAGCACAGAGGCTATGATTTAAGCTATGCTGAAATTGACGAACTTGCCCATATTCTTGTCAGGTATACTGTAGGATTTGGATTTGTTGAGCTTTTATTGAAAGATAAAAATATCCAGGATATCAATGTGAATGGACCGATTGGAGAAACGCCCTTGTTTATTGTTCATGGGGATTATGATGAATGCACTACT
Organism: Candidatus Woesearchaeota archaeon; assembly: GCA_016203115.1. GTDB lineage: Archaea > Nanobdellota > Nanobdellia > SCGC-AAA011-G17 > GW2011-AR20 > JACQNJ01. The sequence goes on along the minus strand of JACQNJ010000007.1, from coordinate 12,198 downwards.
AATATTATTCCTGCAAGAGAAGATGGAGAAAGTTGGGCTACCAAGTTTAGGATTATTAGTGGGAGACCATTAGATGAAGCTAACCCTGTTTTAGATACAGAGCTTATATTACCTTATGCCAGAGCAAGAGTTGCTGTAATGGGCAAACCTTTGAATCCTTCGGGATTAGCTTTTGCTTTTAGAAGACACAGAGACAACCCTTGGACATATCCTTTATTTATTTCTAACAGGATGATGGGGCCTTATGCAGCCGGTTTATTAAGCTTTTTAGTTGATGGAGGAAGAGCAGTGCTTTTTGCTGGGACAAGAGGATCTGGAAAAACCTCTTTGTTAGGAAGCACTTTAGTTGAGTTAATGAGAAAGCATAGAATTATTGTTGTAGAGGATACACAGGAGATCCCAAATGATTACTTAAGAAAAATAGGATACAACATCCAGGCCATGAAAGTTAGGAGTGCCTTGACTAAAGGAGGAAGCGAAGTTGGAGCTGATGAGGGAATAAGAACAAGCTTAAGATTTGGAGATAGCAGCCTGATTATTGGCGAAATAAGATCGACAGAGAGTAAAGCACTTTATGAGGCTATGAGAATAGGGGCATTAGCTAATCTTGTAGCGGGAACTATCCATGGGGCTAGCCCCTATGCTGTATATGACAGAGTTGTAAATGATTTGGAAGTACCTAAAACTAGCTTTAAAGCAACAGATATTATTGTAATTAGCAATCCGGTTAAGACTAGCGGGGGATTACATAAACAAAGAAGGATTTTACAAATTACTGAAGTCAGAAAACATTGGGAAAATGATCCTTTAAGAGAAAATGGATTTGTTGATTTGATGAAATATGATGTCAAAGATGATCTTTTGAAGCCAACAGAGGCTTTGCTTCAAGGGGATAGCGATGTTTTGAAGTCTATTGCTTCCCAAATAAAAGAATTTACTGGAAATTGGGATGCAGTGCTTGACAATATCCAGTTAAGAGCAAATATAAAAAGAGCTTTAGTTGAAATGGCCAATAAGACTAATAATTACCAGTTATTGGAAGCTGATTTTGTTGTAAAGAGCAATGATTCGTTTCACCAGCTGATGGATGATGTGAGAGAGAAAACTGGAAGCTTGGATAGCAAGCGTATTTTCTTTGAATGGGGAAACTGGCTAAAAAAAGAGGTTAAGAATTTTAAGACATGAGAGAAGAGGATATTATCAGGAAGTATCAGAAGAAATTAAAGAGCAATATCTCTATGGAGGATGCAGAAAATTATAATCCTGATACTTTTTCAAGAGAATACCGGGTTTTTAGAAGAGATTCGTTGAGTAGTGGAAAAAATTTGTATGAGAATGCATGCAATAATCTTGAAGATGTTTTGAGTATTAGAGTAAAGGATAAGGATTATGATTCTTTGAAAAAAAGTATTGATACTATCCACTTAGATATTACTCCTGAAGGTGCTGCAAGTTTTGCGAGCTTTATTTCTTTGTCTACTATTTTTATAGGTTTAATTTTGAGCAGTCTTATTTGGATTATTACCGAGGAGTTTAGTTTTACTATTTTAATTGTGTTTTTAATTTTCTTTTTGATAGGAGCTTTATTGTTGAAGCCTTTAACTGGCATTCCAAATTATCTTGCAAATGGATGGAGATTAAAAGCAGGAAATCAGATGGTTTTATGTATTCTTTATGTTGTTATGTATATGAGGCATACATCAAATTTAGAACATGCCCTGAAGTTTGCCGCAGATCATGTTGGTAATCCTTTGTCATTAGATTTGAGGAAAATATTTTGGGATGTTGAAACTGGGAAATATTCTACTATTAAAGAAAGCCTTGATTTTTATTTAGTGCAATGGAGAGACTATAACTTAGAATTTGTTGAGGCTTTTCATTTAATTGAGGGAAGCTTGTTGGAAGAGAGCGATGACAGGAGAATAAGTTTATTAGAAAAATCTTTGGAAGTGATATTAGATGGGATGTATGAGAGGATGCTGCATTATGCGCATGAATTGCAAAATCCTATTACTATCTTGAATATGCTCGGTGTTGTTTTGCCTGTTTTAGGACTGGTTATCTTACCTTTGCTAGGAAGCTTAGTTCAGGGAAGTGGGGCAATTAAAGCGCTTATTTTATTTTTACTTTACAACATGTTTTTGCCTGTGTTTTTGTACTTGTATGGAACTAGCATTTTATCTAAAAGACCTACTGGATATAGCGAAGCAGATATTCTAAAGAAAAACCCAAGACTTAGAAAATATTCCTATATCGTTTTTAATTTTGGAGGCAAAGAAATTTTATTTCATCCTTTCTGGATTGGGTTTTTTGTTTTTTTAGTTATTGGGTTTATTGGCTTAATTCCACTTTTCATGATGTTGAGCGGCAATGACTTTTCCCTTTTAGGTGTTGATGTTGTGAATATGACCTCTGCTGAAGGAAAATCTTGTAGTTTTGGTTCAAATTGCTTTGGTCCTTTTGGTCCTGGTGCTGTTTTATTTGGGCTGTTTCTCCCTTTAGGATTGGCTTTGGGAATTGGAGTTTACTATAGGCTAAGAAGTAAAAATCTTATTACTTTGAGAAATAATATCAGGAATTTGGAAAAAGAATTTTCAGGGGGCCTGTTTCAACTAGGGAATAGGGTTGGAGATGGAGTGCCTGTTGAAGTAGCTTTTAATGATGTGGCACAGAATATGGAAGGAACTCCTACTGGTGATTTTTTTAGGGCTGTAAGCTATAACATTCAGAGACTGGGAATGAGTGTCAAGAGCGCCTTATTTGGAAGCAATGGCGCAATCATGATGTTTCCTAGCAGTTTAATTGAAACAAGCATGAAAGTTTTATTGGAGAGCAGCAGGAAGGGAACTACGATTGTTGCCAAGTCATTGATCAGCATTTCTACTTATGTCAACAGAATTCATCAAGTAAATGAAAGACTGAAGGATTTATTGAATGATACACTATCCAGCATGAAAAGCCAAATCAGTTTTTTAAGCCCTATTATTTCAGGCATTGTTGTTGGTATTAGCACTATGATTGTTACGATTATTGTGCAATTAATTGTTCTTCTCTCTGGTTCAAACACAGAGGGCACTGATGTTGCTGTGCCTGGAAATCTTGATGCTATTGCAGGCATATTCAACATTTCTAACATTATTCCAAGCTATTATATGCAGCTGATTATTGGATTGTATTTAGTTGAAATTGTGATAATACTGTCTTTATTGTCAACTAGAATTGAATATGGTCTTGATCCTTTACAAGAGCAATACACTATGAGCAGCAATCTGTTTTCATCTTCAATATTATACTTTATCTTAGCAGTTATTGTTACTGTTGTCTTTACTCTTTTAGTGTCTTCAATTGTGCCTGTTTCTTCTACATCTTTTTAATTCTAAAGATAATATTTTTTCCCAAAAATTTTGAGCTTATTATTTTAAACTTGTATTTTTTTATCATTTTTTTTAGTTGAAAGTAACTTATGAAGTTGTAATATCTCTGAAGAGTTTTTTCTTTTTGTTTCCATGGAATATATGTTTCTTGTTTTTTTAAGATGAATCTTAGTTGCAATTTATTCCATACTGTGATAAAAGCCTCTCCTTTTATCTTTAAAGCCCTGTGGATTTCTTTTACTGCTTTTTCCGGATTTTTTGAATGATGCAGTGTTGCTGTTGCTAGGATGTAATTGAATGTGTTATCTTTAAACGGTACTTTTGTTATTTCTGCCTGTTTTAACTTCACATTGAAATTGTGTTTTTTTGTGAATTTCTTTGCTTCTTTCAGCATCTCTTTTGAGAAATCTATACCATAACAATCTAAATTTTTAAAAGGCAATAAATTCCTGCAGTTTCCGCAGCCCAAATCTAAGATTTTTCCTCTTTTCCAGTTTAAACCTTTTAATTCTTTTAATGGCTTATTCCTGAAATTGTTCCAAGAAGGAGCTATTTTGTTCCAGACTTCTTTTTGATTCATTTTATTACAAATACTTTTAAACTTTATATACCTTTTATTTTTATGAGAATTGAGAAGAAGACCTGACCTAAAGCATTTCAGAAAGTTCTAGATGGGACTAAGAATATTGAATTAAGAGTGGCTGATTTTGAGTGCAATACAGGAGATATTTTAGTATTGAAAGAATTTGACCCTAAAACTAAAAATATACGGGAAGAGTTATGGAGAAAGAAATGAAATATGTAATGAGAACGAAAGAGCTGCCATACTTTTCCAAAGAAGAAGTTGAAAAATATGAATTTCAGATTATGTCATTTAAGTAAACTATTTAAAACAAAAACTATTAGATAGTTTATGAAAAAAGGGGCTTTATCTATAACTTTTATTATGATTTTACTGCTAGTACTTGTTTTTTTATTAGTCCTTATTTTCAGGGGCGGATTGAAGAATGTTTTTCAATAAGAAGGGGGAAACCCACAACACAATTTTAGGATTAGTAGCTCTTGCACTTGTTGCAGTTCTGTTCCTAGCAATTTTTACGCCTCTATTTTGGGATTTAGCAGTGAAAACGGATGATAGTACTTGCGAGGCTTGGACTCGTTTACAAGCTAGAGCTAAGGTTGGAGGGATAAGATCTATCACTATAAACAATCCGTGTACAACTGAAATTGATACTTTAAAAAATAAGGAGAGTTCTGAAGTTTATGCAGATTTTGCGAAAAAAGCTTATCATTGTTCTTCTAAATATGGAGGAGGAAATGTTGATTTTATAAGCGATTGGATAGCAATAAACCCCTTTTATGAAGGAACTTACTGCTTTGTCTGTTCTGAAATAACTATAGGAGAAGATGTAAAGCTTAAAGAGTTTGATTTAGATACTTTTGAACTTTATTTGTCTCAAAATAAAGCCCCCGGACAAATCTTGGGTGAAAAAAAGACTTATACTGATTACTTTACTGAATCAAAAAATTCCAAGATTGATTTTGGGGAAGGAAAAATTCCATTAAAACAGGGATCTAAAGTTTACACTATTTTTACTGTGTTGAAAACAAATACAGCGCCTTCTGTTAGTGAACAAGTTGTTGATGGTTTTTCTAGCGTTTTTGAGAAAACTTTGACTACTACTGCATTAGCTGCTCTTACCACTAGGAACCTTCATGTAGCAAAGGCGGGGGCACTTTTTGGTTTTATTTATTCTAGTACAGAAGCAAGTTTTGGAAAAAACTATGCCTATCCTGGTTTAGTTATTGCAACTACTGATGATGTTGCCAGTCTGGAGTGTTCGGGAATTCATTTTAAACCGAATAAAAAAATATTGGAGAGTGCTAAGATTGCATAAAAAAGGAAGCTTTGAATGGGGGGAAATTGCAAAGTTTATTTTATTACTTCTAGCAATTGTTATTGTTTTTTTACTTATATCACTCTTTAAAGGAGGAATTGATAAGATTCTTGTATCTATACGAGATCTTTTTGGACTCTAAAAATGAATAGAAAAGGTGAAAATGCGCTTAAGTATATTGTTCCTATTATTTTAATTTTTTTAGTTCTTGCCTTGCTTGTTCCTTATCTTTTTTCTACTACTGGTATTGGCAAATCTGTCCTCAAAATGCTTGGACTAAGTGAGGATATTGATCTTGCTCAAAAGAATAAAGAAGCTCAGACTAGCTTTAAAGAGCTTATTAAAAATTTGAGGCAATGCTCGCAATATAAGGAAGATAATTGTATTTGTAATGCCCCCTTAACTGGCTTTTTTAGCACTCATGCAATTAAGGCATCTCAGGAAGAGGTGAAAATAGAAATTGTGAAAGACAGAAGTGAGGTTACATTAGCTAAGGAGAAGATTCAACATACTGCTTGTTATGTTACTAATGACGGGTTTTTTGTGGAAGATTTTTTGGAGATAAACTTTGATGAAAAAGGCGCTTATGTACCTAAAGAAAGTTTTTTTGGTAACAAGATAAGAATTTTAGCAATAGATAATCTTTATAAAAAACAAGGCAGTTTATGCTTTATTGTTAGCGATTTTAAAAATAAGCCTAAAAAGTGCGAAAAATGATTTTTTATGGAAAATAACAGTTTATACAAGGCAGAACACTTTATAGACAAGCTTGTGCCTTATGCAGTAGTTTTTTTACTTTTTATAATAATAACTGATTTCTTTTTTATGGAGTTTTACACTAAGTATGAACTGCACTTTGAAATTGGAGATTATATTGTTGTAGGCATATTTTTAATTGATTTAATTTTTAAGTTTAACAGAGTCAGGAAATTCAATCTCTTTATAAAAAAATACTGGATAGATATAATTGCTGTGTTTCCCTTTTTCTTATTATTTAGAGTATTTGATGAAGTAATTTCCCTTTTTAGAATTGGCAGTGAATTTAGCGAAGGGCAAAGAATTATACATACTGGTGTTGAATTAGAAAAGATTACAAGGGAAGGAAGGCTAATAGGGCAACTTGAAGAGGGAGGAAAACTTGTGAGGACAGAAAAATTTGCAAGAATAGCTAGGCCTATATCTAAATTGCCTAGACTGCTGAAAGTAATTCATTTTTATGAAAAACCAATAAAGAGAGAGCATAAAAAGCTAAATAGGGCACTGGGTCATATAGAAAGAGAGATTAGAAATAGAAAGATTTAATAATAAGATTAAACAGACTATTAAAAAAGTGGTTTGAATGGTCAGAGGAAAAAAAGGTGCAGAGTTATCAATGAATGTTATTGTCATAGTAATCATTCTTGTCATTGTTCTTGTTGTTTTGGTTGCATTCTTTTTAGGAGGATTTTCTCAATTAGTTGATAGGATTAAAAGTGTTGGACCTGATAATAAGGATTCTGCCATTCAGGACTGTTCGTCTAAATGCCTTGTCGCCCAAAGTTTACCAGGGGATAATGCAAAGGAGAGATCATCTTATTGTAGAAAGCTTGTTAAGGTAGATAGCGATGGTGATGGTAAAGCAGATCAGGAGCATCATTGCTGGTCAAGTGAAATAGGAGAACAATGTCCTGGAGTCACGCAGCTTTGCCAGAACAAGTATAATGACTTTGAAACCATATAGCCTTTCTTTTTATTACTATGAAAAAAGCTGAATTAAGCATGACTGTAATTGTAACTACGATTTTACTATTGATTGTTTTAGTAGTTCTTAGCATTGTTTTTAGAGAGCAGATTATTGGCCTTGTTAATAGCTTGAAAAGTCTTACTAGCGGGATTACTGATACTGCTAGTGATGTTGATGTAAAAGATCTGGTAAACAGGTGATTTGATGGATAAAAGATCTGAGGAGAGTTCAAGCAGTGCTGGTTTGACTGTTGTAGGCTTGGTTCTTTTTGCGATTGTTTTAGTTCTTGTTGCACCTGCTCTTTCTAGAGCGTGGTTTTTGCTTTTTTCTGAGAAAGAAGATCCTAGCCAGTCTACTAAGGAGTTTTATACGCGATTAAGTGATACTGTTGCTCAGATGAAAGAAGGAACCAAAACTGAAATGTTATTTTCTTTGAATGAAGATTTTGTACTTGTAGGTCTTAGGAAGGACCAAGAGGTTTTTTCTGGAAACTGTGATGGCGTTTCCCTAGAAATTAAAAAACAACTTAAATGCAAAGGAAAAGGATGCATTTGCCTTTGTGAAAAAAATGTATTCACCAAGGATGTGTGTGTTTTAGAGGGAGATATTTGTATGCCTTTTGAGCAAGATGTTGTTGATACCAAGTCTGATTGTGGGATTCTATTTGTTAAACCTAATGTTGTAGCTACTTTAGCAGTTAAAAAGGAAAAAGACAGTATTTATATTAATTCTTTAAACTCTAAGGAACTCGCTAATTAAAAACTAATATAAATTACTAGTTACTTTAATCTGTATGAATAAACAAGGAAAAGAGGTGATAGCTATCCCTTTTTTGTATTTAACCTATTTAGTTATTACACTTGCTATACTTTATACTTTATTTACTTTTTTGGATGGTAGAGTTACAGGTAATGAGTTTTATAATCAATATACTGCTGAAACTATCGCTTTCGCCTATGGACTTGTTGAGGCTGCACCGGGTTATGCTAATATTAGCTATACAGAAGATAAGCCTTATACTTTAAATATCAAAGGAAGTGGGATTTCTGTTCATAGAGAAGGGAGCAATATTATGGGTGATGCTTATGCTGTTAAAAACAACTATTTAGAGCATAGAGATGTAGGTCTTTTTGTTAATACTACTCTACATATTGAGAAGAAAGAGGGGAAGATACTTGTCGAATAAAAAAGCATTGCTTAATTTTACTACAGAACAAATGTCACTACTCCTAGTAATTCCTATTATCTTTGTTTCTTTAGGAGTAGTTGTCTTTTTAATTATTCCAAGTTCTTATGCACAAATTGATGCAAGCAATGCCAATCATATTGTTATTAAGAAAAACTTGCTTTATAATTGCTTAGCCTATAGAGATGAGAGGTCTTATCCGGGCATTATAGATCTCACTACTTTTCGTGAGGATGCTGTTCAGAGATGCTTAGACCTTAGCGGGGATTCTTATGGTGTTGTTCTTGATTTAAAATATGATAACAAAAACTCTGAGATCTTTGTTAACAAGCAAATGACTGATAGAATTGTTTTTTGTTCATCTCGTGGTTCTTTTCAATGCAGTAGTGAGGATGTTTATATAATTGTTTATGAAAACAATCAACTTAGAGCAGGACTATTAAATATTAAGATTATAGGATTTAAAAAATGAAAAAGGGGCAATACCAATACCTTATGCTTGTTTATGGGATATCTATTCTCGCTGTCACATTATTAATTGCACTTTTTCTTTTTTCTTTCAAATCTAGCACAGATATCCAAGGTTATTCGGGAGATTCTAGCCTGGATATTAATTTTTTAAATTATCTTAGAACTTCTGTTGCTGTCAATGAACTTGAATTTTCTATGGCTGATTTAATAATTTACAGTTATTATACAAATGATTTTAGCAAACTTGATGAGCGAACTAAAATAATTTTTGATAAACTTTATGGAGACAAATGCTTTTGGGAAATTAGGTTATCTCTCGAAGATATTCCTAACTTGAATTTCCATGTAATCAGCAATCTAGGCTTAATTCCTGATGATTCTCAATCAGTCTATGCTGTTATTCCGGGATTAAAAGGGGAAAATATTAATGTGAGGTTGATAAAGAAATGCTAAATAGAAAAGGGAGTTTCCTTTTATTGTTGTATGCAATAGGTCTTTTTATAGCCTTTATCTCACTTTACGCCATTGCTATGGACCCCGACAACAGGATCAACGCTTTTAGATCTGATTTTGGGCAATTTCAGAGCAGTATTGGAGAATCATATTTTAATGCCGAGATAGATTTGTTTAGCTCAGACCAATTAGTTAAATATGAAATTTATAGAGTCACTAATGAGTTTGGAGAAAGTGGAGGATTTGCAAAAGACAGCTTATGCGAGAAAAAAGATGGATTTATTGTGTGGGACTTTAAGGACTGCAATCCTGATTTAGAAGCTAATTATGTTGAATTATTTAAAAGAAATTTTGAAGGGGAAATCAAAGATTTAGAATTAAACAATAGCTATTTAACTGGGGAATTAGATGAACTCAAATATGAGAAAGAAGGAGAAACTTTTGAAATAAATTACAAGATACATAATAAAATTAGACAGGATGTATTCCTTGATGTTAATTTCTTAAATGAATTGAAAAGCAGAGTTCAAAGCTGTTTAGAAAGAAAACAGAATTTAAAGGATTGTGTGGGAGTTGAGTTTACAGAGAAAGACGGATATGCATTTTTTACTATAGAAAACGATAAAAACGGTCTTATGATTCTAGAAGGAGAGGTTATAATAAAAAAACCTGTTTTTCGATTTGCTGTAAAAAATGATTAATCTAAATTATGAAGACATTATTAGCAAGATTAAGGAAGATAGAGGGCTAAGCGAGGATGAAATTAATACTCGGGTTAATGAAAAAATGGTCCAGCTTGGAGACCTTATTAGCAAATCCGGGGCTGCTCATATTGTTGCCAATGAGCTTGGCGTGAAGCTTTATGACCTAAATAAGCGAAAGTTTAAGATTAAAGATTTGGTAGCCGGAATTAGCTCTGTTGATGTTGTTGGGAAAGTATTGACTTTATATGGCATAAGGGAGTTTTCTAGAAACAATACTGTGAGTAAAGTTGCCAGCATATTGCTGGGGGATGAAACTGGAACGGTAAGGGTGGTAGTTTGGGATACTAAGCAAATTGCACTTTTAGAAAACCATGGACTTGTTGAGGGGGGAGTTATAAGAGTTAAAAATGCTTATGTTAAGGAGAATAATGGATTTAAAGAAATGCATGTTGGAAGCAGAGGGGAACTAGAGCTTAATATTGATGAAGAGGTTGGGGAAGTTAAATTTAATTCTATTGTTTCTGAAAGGAAAGAGAAAAGAAAGATAACTGATTTGAATCATGGAGATTTTGCCAACTTAAATGGTTATATTGTGCAGGTTTTTGAGCCTAAATTTTATGAAGCTTGTGTTGAATGCAATAGAAAAGTCCTCTTAGACAATGGCAAGGGAAGATGTGAGCAACATGGTGAAGTTGAAACTAGGAAAAATGCTGTTCTTAACTTTTATTTAGATGATGGAAGTGGGAATTTGAGAGTTGTTGCCTTTAGAGATAATGTTAAAAAATTAATTCCTGATCCTGAAAGTTTACAAGGAAATATTGAGAAGTTTGAATCGTATAAAAACAAATTATTAGGAAGTTTCATTTCTGTTGATGGGAAAGCTGTGAAGAATATGATGTTTGACAGGATTGAATTCATAGCGAATAATATTCAGGAATTTGATATTGATTCTAAGATAGATGAAATGCTAAAAACAGCTTAATCTGTTTCTAATTCAATTGGGCCAATCCAGCTTGATATGGTGTTGTAAAGAAATGCTCCCAGCACTCCCCCCAAAAAACCAACTACCCCATATATTATAGGTATTAGGATTATTGCTGCTCCACTGTACATCATTGAGCCATAATAACCTGCTCTCATCATACCCGGACCTACTGTCGGGACTAAAGAGATCAGTAAACTGAGAAACACCCCTATAACAAGGTAGATAATACCTGCCACTTTTCCTACTGATAAAACATCAATCTTTCTTATTCTTAACTTTTTCATAAAATTGGTTTCTTATTTAACTATATAATAATTTCTAATTACTGAAAAGTTTAATTATATTAGATTTCTGGAACTTTGTTTTACGTCTACACTGCTTGTAAATTTTTCTTTACTGTAGACGTATCAGAATCTTATCTTTTCCTCATGAAGCAACTTAATTAAGAATTCTACAAAAGGCCTTAAATTCCCATTTGTCTGGCTATTTTCTAAACTTTTGTAGTATACACTTTTTTCTTTGTTTGGTATGTTTATCATTGGAAATCCACTTTTGTGTAATATGAAATTCATAAGTAGCCTACCTACCCTGCCATTGCCATCTACAAAAGGATGAATCATTTCAAAGACTGCATGGAAATATGCTGCTAGTACTAATGGATTGAGATTTTTTTTATTTTTTGAATACCATACTAGAAGCGATTTCATTTCTTTAGAGATATCTTTTGGCTTAGAAGGAAGCCATTCAACGCCCCTTATGTAAACTTGAACTGTTCTGTATTTTCCTATTTGATCTTTTAGCTCGTCTTTTAGAGTGTTTTTAACAACTATTCCGTGCAGCTCTAATATTACTTTTTTTGAAATGCCTTCTTTTAGATTTAGGATGTAGTCAAAAGCTTCTTTGTGGTTTATGGATTCATTTATCTCTCTTAATGATTTTGAAGAAGGAACTCTTTTTTCAAAAAGCAACTGGGCTGTTTCCTGTAATGTTAGTGTATTTCCTTCTATTGCTGTTGAGTTATATGTAAATAAAGCACAAAAGGCTTCATATCTATTTTCCTTATTTGTTTTTGGCTCTCTACTGTAAATTTTTTTAATGTTGTTCAGTTCTTTAATTTCTTTTTTTGTTAGAATAGAAGCAAATGGCAATAGCTCTCTGTCAGCTTTTTTCTCTTTTTCTTTAAGTTCTTCCTTAGACAAGTTTTTCCCCATGTATACCCTCTTTTTCTTAATTTTATCTTTTTTCCTTATTGATTTTGCCCTATAATAGTAATTGTTTCCTTTCTTCTCCTTTATCTCTGTATACACCATAAATATTATACGTCTACACTATTTATAAATCTTTCTTTATTGTAGACGTACGACCTTCTAGAAAAGTTAATAATGTTATCTTTGCTTGAATTTG